>JAAYXS010000169.1 GCA_012515775.1 Phycisphaerae bacterium | reverse complement strand
CTGCCGTTTGTAGTGCCGCAGGACATCCAGCACTGGACGAACGTAGATGCGCGTCGGACGCAGCAGGGCCTCGACCAGCGGCTCATCCAGCCCGCGCACGCGGCTGTTCGGGTCAAGCCCGGCATCGTCCAGCAGGACGCGCCGCGCCAGGGCGTAGCCGTTGGAGTGCAGACCGCTGGAGGCGATGCCGATCACCTCGTCGCCGGGGCGCACGTGGCGCGGGCCAAGCATGCGGCGGCGCTCGACCACGCCGACGGCGAAACCGGCCAGATCAAAGTGCCCGGGCCGGTAGAGATCGGGCATCTCGGCCGTCTCGCCGCCCAGGAGGGCGCAGCCGGCTTGCTGGCAACCGGCGACAATGCCGCGCACCACCTGCGCCAGCACCTCCGGCTCCACTTTGTTCACCGCGACGTAGTCGAGGAACAGCAGCGGTTCGGCCCCGCAGCACAGGAGATCGTTGACGTTCATCGCGACTAGGTCGATCCCGACGGTATCAACGCGCCGCGCCTGGATCGCGACCAGCAGCTTGCTGCCGACGCCGTCCGTGCAGGCCACCAGCACCGGATCGCGGTAATTGTGGGCGAAGAGGCGTTCGTCGTAATCCAGGCGGAACAGTCCGGCAAACGCCCCGTGACTATCAATGACGCGCGGGCCGTAAGTGCTGCGCACCGCCGGCGCGATGAGGTCCACGAACCGGTCGGCGGCGTCGATGTCTACGCCCGCCTCGCGATAAGTGCGGCCTTTGGTCGGATTAGGTCCATTTTTCACGGCGCCAGTATTAACCGATGGAAGTCGTTTTCTCCAGTGGCTTAGCACCCCCCGTCCGGCTGCCCGGCCGGTCAGTGACTTTTGCCCCGGCCGCCGGTTGCAACAACCGCTCCGTTTTGCGTAATGTCTGGTATGCAGACCGCGGATGGGCTGTCCTCGATCCACCTGATGCAGCCGGGCTACCTGGCGGTGCTGGCGCTGCTGCCGCTGGTGGTGGTGCTGGCGCGCCGGTCGCTGGCGGGGCTGGGCCGCGTTCGAGGGGGGCTGACGGTCTGTTTGCGCTGCTTGGTGATCGCGGTTGTGTCGTTGGCGCTAACGAGCCCCGAATGGGTGCAGACGACCGACGACCAGAGCGTTGTGTTCGCCCTGGACCAGTCCGACAGCGTTCCGCGCGCCGCGCGCGAGGATGCCAAACAGTTTATCCGCGCGGCAAGCGCCGGCATGCGGCCTGGCAAGGACCGGATCGCCCTGCTGGGCTTCGATGGCCGGCCGTCCGTGGAACAGATCTGCGGTCCGCAGTTGGTGGCGGATAACGTCGGCGCTCCAATCGAACCGCACCGGACGAATGTCGCCGGTGCCCTGCGGCTGGGGTTGGCGCTGCTGCCGGCAGACACGGCCAAGCGGATCGTGGTCCTTTCAGACGGCAATGAGAACGTTGGCAACGTCGTGGAAGAAGCGGAGATCTGCGCCGCGCTCGGCATCCCAATCGACGTACTGCCACTTCGGTACCAGCACGCGTCGGAAATCCTGGTAGATCAATTTTCGGCCCCGGTCGCTGCCAAGCAAGACGAAGTCGTTTCGTTGCGGCTCGTACTACGTTCGCAGGCGGCGACGAAAGCGCGCGTGGTCCTGTATCACAACGACCGCCAAGTCCGGGATGGCGCGGGCCCAACGGGCGGGTTTGACGTCCAACTCGCGGCCGGGCCCAACCGGTTCACGATTCCGGTGGCGCTGCGCGCAGCCGGTGTACATCGCTTTCGCGCGGTGGTGGAACCGGCTGACCCCGCGGCGGACACGCTGGCAACGAACAATGAAGCCCGAGCGTTCACGATTGTGGGGCCCGCGGAGCGTGTGCTCATAATCAGCGATACGGCGATGGATCCGGCGCAAGTCAACGAGACGTCAGCCGAAGTGCTGGCGCGGGCCCTCCAGCAAGCGGGAATCGAGTGCGTGCAGATGCTGGTCGAGGAGCTGCCGGCGGACCCGGCGGCCCTGGCGGATTGCTCCACGGTGATCCTGTCAAACGTGTCGGCCTTCGCGCTGGGGGAAACGCGGCAGCAGGCGCTGGCGTCATACGTGCGCGATCAGGGCGGCGGTCTGATCGTGGTGGGAGGCGATCAAGCGTTCAGCGTGGGCGGATACGGATATACGCCGCTCGAGCAGGTTCTGCCGGTGGAGACGGCCCGCGACAAGCTTCAATTCCTCAGCCTGGCGATGGTCATCGTGATTGACCGCTCGGGGTCAATGCTCGGCGAAAAGATCACCATGGCGTGCGAGGCGGCCCGCGCCTCCGTGCAATTGCTGAGCAGTCGTGATCGGGTGGGCGTCATAGCGTTCCACAGCGAGCCGGAATGGGCGGTCCGGCTGCAACCCGCGGGCGACAAGAACCAGATCGCCCGGCAGATTGACGTGATCGGAGCCGGGGGTGGCACGGATATGTACCCGGCGCTGGGAGAGGCGTTTGCCGCTTTGGCGGACGTCGACAGCAACCTGAAGCACATCATCGTGCTCACCGATGGACAGTCGGCACCGGGGGATTTCGAGGGGTTTGCCAGCACCTGCCGAGCTGCCGGCATCACCATTTCAACCATCGCCGTGGGGCCCGACGCCGACCGTCCACTGCTGAACCGGATCGCCACACTCAGCGGCGGGCGGATGTACGTGGCCGAGAGTGCTCGGCCGTTGCCGCAAATCTTCGCCCGCGAAACGGTGCTGGCCAGCCGGTCGGGGCTGTACGAACGCCAGTTTACCCCGCGGCTGCAATCGGTGCTCAACAATCAGATTCTGGACGGATTTACCCAGGCGGATATTCCGCCACTACATGGCTACGTGGTAAGCGAAGCCAAACCGCTGTCTCAGACGCCGCTTGCGCGGATTACCGAGGACGGAACCGATCCGATCATGGCTTACTGGCAGGTTGGATTGGGCAAGGCGGTCGCATTTACGAGCGGGCTTTGGCCGAAGTGGGGCCCGGAATGGGCAAATTGGCCGGGGTTCAGCAAGCTCTGGACGCAAGCCGTGCGATATGCCGGGCGCCCGGGCACTTCATCCGAACTGCAACTCGAAACCGGAGTCAAGGGTGGCGAAGGCCATGCTGTCGTCTCGGCGGAGCATCTGCCGTTTCGCTGGCAAGGCACTCTGACGCTCTCGGGGCGGTTGACCCGGCCGGATTTTTCTTCCGAGCCACTGCGTCTACAGCGCACGGCCGCCGACCGGTTCGAGGCGACGTTTTCAGCCGAGGCGCCCGGGACATATTTGGTCAGTGTGCCGTATGAGTACGGCGCGGGTGACGAGGGTGGGCGTGGGGTGCTTCGCGGCGGATTGGTTGTGAACTATTCGGCCGAGTATCGCACACTGCGTGACAATAGCGGTGCACTCGCGGAGATTGCGCGCCGCACGGGAGGACGTGTGCTGGACGTGAACGACGCGGGTGCCGTATTCGAGACGGGGAGCATCCGGCCCGTTCACGTGCGAAGCCCGTTCTGGGACGATCTGGTCCGCCTGACGTTGGTGCTGTTCCTTCTGGACGTAGCCGTCCGGCGCATTGCGGTGACGCCCGCGGACGCTGCCCGACGCATTCGAACCTTCATACGGGAGGCCGTCGGCCGGCCCGCTGCCGAGGAAGCCGCGGCTACCCTGGCCACGCTGCGCGGCGTGAAGGGCCGGAAACGCGAGGAACAGTCGCCCGGAGCGTCTGAAAGCCCCAAGGCGGACGAGGCAGCCGTCCGGAGCGAGGCGCCGGAGCGGCAACCGAGCGACTCATTGTCCCAGGCCCTGGGCGGCGCCTCGGACAAGCCTGTGGTTGCAGCCCCGCCCCCGAAGCGGCGTCCCCCAGGAACGACCGAAAGCGAATACACGGCGCGCTTGTTGCGCGCCAAGCGGCGGGCTCGTGACTCCAGGGAACCTTGAGGAACGACGCTTGCTAGCGACAAGCCATCACGCTGCTTAAGATTGACTGGAAACATGGCAAATTCACACGAAATCACGGCCGTTTATGCCGGCTCGTTCGACCCGGTCACGCTTGGGCACCTGGACGTGATCCG
>JAAYXS010000857.1 GCA_012515775.1 Phycisphaerae bacterium | reverse complement strand
CGCCGTCGAGAATGGCCATCTGCAGGCGCCAATAGGTGAGGCGGTCAAGAAGCTCTTGGATTTCCGCCTGCTTGTCGCGGGCGGATAACTCGTAGAGGATCACGGCGCCGCGTGCGCCGGAGAAGTTGGTGCGCGACTCGTCCCAGAAAATGGCCGGGATGTCCAGGGCCTTCAGCCCAAGCGCGATGGATAGCTCGACGTAGTTGGTGAACTCTGCGCTGGGGGTCTTGCTTTCGAGGATTTCGGCAGTCTCGTCAATGCCGAGATCGAGCTGGAAAGGACCGCGGCCGAAGTCGATCGTTTGCGCCGACTTGTCGGGGTTGCCATCTGCGTCGTCGGCGGTCTCGACGTCGCCAATGGCCTCGTCGTCGTCGCGATGGAGGGCCAACCCGAAGAGCTGGGAAACCTTGGCTTTTACCAGCGCGTAGTCCAAACACTCGTAGGAATCGCGGAGCCGGTTGACGGCCGGGGCCAGTGGCGAAATGCCGCGTCCCTGGTCGAATCGGTCGAAATAGGCGAGTTGTTCGACGTATTGCGCGCTCAGCTCGCGAGCGAACGTGAACCCAGAGCTGCCCGTGCGGTTGTGCAGCGCGTAGCCCAGAGGCTTGCCGGCGGCGTTGGTCCGGATTCCGTGCGAGTAGTCCGCGCGATTCGTACCGCCTGGCGTGCGGATTCGGTCGCCCTCGATCGGAGCAACCAGGCCGGAGCGGAGCCGTTGGAAGAAGACGTCGCCGTCGCATACGCGGTGGGCTTCCGCCAATCGCATGCAGCGGCGGCGGCTATGTCGGCCGGTGGCCTCAAAGTTGCCTTTGCGCCCCCAGCGGGCGACGAACTCTTCAAGTCCCTTATCGAACGCATCGTTGCCGGTGTGCGATTCGAAGGCGTGGCTCGCGACAAAGTCCAGATGCAGCCGAATCGCCCAGGCGGCAATTTCGAAATTGCGGCGCAGGTCTCGCGTGGCCGAAATGAGCGTTCGCCGGCGGGTGGGCGTTAGGGCCGAGTCCTCCGATTGCAGCACGGAACGCGGCGCACGGCGACGGTTGGTGGCGTCGGTCGCATCGTAGGCCCACCGTGCGGCGCGATGGGCAGCAGATCGGAGCGTGGAGAGGATCGGCAAGGATTAGGAGCCAGGCAGGCGGATTGAGCAGCAGCGAGGGCGGCGCCCGGTCAGGCGGGCCAGGCGGGCGGCTAATTGCTTCCGCAGTTCGTACAGTTCCGTCGGGTTGACGAACTGCGTGGTTTGGCCGTCGATCGTGACGGATGCCACGCCGTGGGTGGCAATGCGAACGGCGGCCCGGTCGATGGCGTCAATGGCGGTTCGCAGTTCGTCGGCAGTCATGGGTCCATTTTGCGCGCAGAGGTGGCGCTGACCGGAGAGCGGAAACCTAGTTTGACGGTTTTTCTTCCGGCGTGTGTTCGTAGCTCAGGTCCACCCGGGCCTGTCCGCAGTCCTCGCAGCGGGTCCAGCGGCGGACCACGGCCGTGTAGGGTTGGCCGTCCGGAGTGCGGCCGGCGTAGGGCGTGCGCCGAGTCTGGGTGTAGGGGGTGCGGCGGGTGGATCCGCAAGCCGTGCAACGGCTCAGGGCAACGGCGACGGTAGGTCGCGGTTCGGTCCTCGCCCCCTTGGGCCGGCCACCAGTGCGTTTCTTCGTGGTTTTGGGAGTGCTCATAGATAGTGCACCTTTCTTTTCTTGCGTGAGGGTTTCTTGCCAGAGGCGAGGGCGGCGGGGCGCGCGCCTTTGACGCCGGCGGCCACGAAACAGAGGACTAGGGCGTCCCAGAAGTGGTTGTCGCGGCCTGGCCGTAGCTGCCATTCGTCCAGCGTTCGGCCGCGCGCCGTGACCCTGAGCGGGTACTCCGCGGCGTAATGGTCGGCCAATAGCCGGAGGTTTCCGGTGGGCAGGTGGAGAGCGCCGGGATCGCCCGGGGCCGTCGTGAGGGCGCGGGCAACGATGGACTTCCAGGCGTTGGCGTCGAATTGGATTTGCCGGCGGCTTCGTTTCGGCGGCTTCGCAGATCGCCAGTAGTGGCCGACGCGGTCGCCCGGGTGTTTGGTGTATTCGCTGAGCGGCTTGTTCGTGGCCTTGACGGGCAGACCCTTCGACCCTATGACCGCGGCCGGCGCGTTGCATTGGGCGATGGCTAGTTCGACTTCGTCGGGTTTGTAGCCCAGGTCCACCAGGCAGAGGTCCACCCGGTGTTGGCTGCCGTCGAGTTCCCAGGTTCGCGCCAGTAGACTATTGAGCAGATCGGTCAGGCCGGCGACAATCGCGCCATCCTTGCCGCGGCCGGGGTACTTTCGCTTGAGCGTGCGCGTTGCGTCATCCAGCGTCCAGTATTCGCGCTTCTGGTCGGGCCAGGCGCCCCAATCGACCAGGCCGGCGGTAAGATCGGTGGAGGATGCGAGCACATGCCAATAGAGCAGGTTGTCGTGTACGTCGATACTGGCGGTCAGCCGTGCAAGGGTCTGCCGGAGCGTTGGCAGAGCGCCGCGTTCGTATGCGCCGGCCGGGCGTTCCAGGATCGCCTTGGCGGTGATGGCCTCGGCACCGTCGGTGGAATCAATCGGCGCGTTCTGGTATTCGGCGGCGTGGGCTGCCGGGTTTCGCAACCGCAGATTCCAGTGGAGCTGTATGGCGCTGTGGCAGCCTTGCCGGTAGTGTTCCCAGGAGACTTCGGCTCCGGCGTCCATTTCCTCGCGGTGGGTGAGGTAGTAGGCGTCGGCCGACGCGCCGTCGCCACCCGCGGCCAAGTCCTCGGTTCGCAGGCGGGAGTACTCGCCCCATAGGTTGTCATTCGTCGGCCAGGAGATTACGGCGGGCGTGCGCTGCCCGTGCCATTCGGGCATGGCGCGGCGGTCGAGGTAGCGGCTCGCGAGGTCGTCGGGCTTGATGACTGTACAAGGCATGGCGGCGGCAATGGACGTGCCCGGGCCTCCCAGGGCTAGCACGGCCCCTTGGATTATCTCGTGGCGCGCCTGTGTTTGAGCCGGGCTGCGCGCGGATTCGTCGGTTTGCGGATCGTCCAGAATCACGAACGAAGGCCGGATGGTTCGGCCGTCGGCCGTCGTATGCGCCATGCCGCGTATTTGCCCGGTCAAGCCAGCGGTGCGGACGGTCGCCCCGGACGCGCGAGAGCCGGCAATTGTCGGCAACGTGATTTTGTGGCCCGTCCAGATCAGCGCCGTAGGCTCGCCGCGGTAGAGCTGGCCGCGGGCGCGCTGGGAAATGCCGTCTAGGCGGCGGATCGGATAGCAGACTTCGGGATAGTCGTCTAGTAGGCGGTCGTTGTGCGCGAAGGCCATTTTGATGGAATCGAGCAGTTGCACAGCGGCGGGTTCGTCCGCGCCGATCAGCGCGACGAACGGCCGCAACCCTCGCAGCAGGGCCCAGACGGCAGTCAGCCAGGACCACGTTGTCTTGCCGAATCCTCGCGGCATTGCGAAGGCGAACAGGCCCCCATTGGTTGCGGCCCCGGCCAATCGCCGGCAAGCCTGGTAGTGGCACGGGCCAGGCGGCAGGCAACAAATATCGGGGAAGTACTCTCGCCCAAAGAACGCTAGGTCGCGGCTACCTTCGGCGCGCCGCTCCGGGTCGCGGATCGGTGGTAAGGGGCCGATGTCGCGACCTGCCGTCGACAGCCGGCGTTGGCGTTCGGCAGCGGCCTTTTTGTGTGCGTCGTAACGGCGGGGCATTCAGTCAGCGCGCAGCGAGGGCGGCCTCGATGCGTTCGCGGGCGTGGGCGAAATGTGCGGCGGTGAACTCGCAGCCGACGAACCGGCGGCCCATAGCCAGACAGGCGGCGGCCGTGGTACCAGACCCCAGGAACGGATCGCACACCAGGCCACCGGGCGGCGCGAGGGCGACCAGGTCGCGGAGGATGGATTCCGGCTTCTGAGTCGAAATGGTCCGTTGCGAGGTGCTTGGCGCGGGTGCGGAGAGCAGGCCGGCGTGGTAACGGACGCCTGGACCGGGCTTCGACGGGTGCGCGCCGTGTGTCGCCCACAGCACGTACTCGCACTGGTTGCGAGGTCGATCGGGCTGGGGCCTCGCGTTGCGCTTGTCCCAGGGGATAATCCCGCGCCAAGTCCAGCCGGCTACCTGGATCGCGTCGGACGTGGCCGGGAGTTGTCGCCAGTCGCAAAAGACGCACAGGAAACCGCCGGGCTTGGTCGCGTCGAGCGCGGCACGCATCCACTGCGCAGACCACAGCAGATAGGCGCGTTGGTCTCGTGAGTCGCCGGCGAACTCGGCAAATAGGGTCTTGGTGTCGGTGGATTGGTACTTAGCACGGGTCGGTTGCGCGCGATCGCCGCGGAATTGGCCTCCTGACGAGTACGGCGGGTCAGTGATTACTGCGTCAAGTGAAGCGGGCGGCAGCGATGGCAACACGTCCTCCGCGCAGCCGTGGTATAGGGTCACATCGAAAGCCAGGTCGTGGCGGGTGGGGGTCATGGGTGAGGGCTCCGGGTGTCGATCAGGGCAGTAGCGGCCAGGCGGGCCAGTTCGTCGAGTGGCAGGTCGGCATGGTCAGGCAGCGCTCGCGCGAGGTGTTCGCGTGCGCGCTCGACTTCGGCGGGGTCGGTCGGTGGCGTGTCGCTTGTGGTTTGGTCGGGCGAGGGCGCGGCGCCCAACGCGAGCAGACGGTTCAACTCGCGTTGCGCGGCGAGGGCGGTCTTGCAGTCTTGGACTTGGACCGATCGGCGGTACAGGTTGTTGAGGCGGCGGATTGCGCGCCCCAGCTCGTGCGTCTTGTCGTAGCCGGCCGCGGCCATGAGGCGGCGTTGGGCTTCTGCGATAGCGGCTTCAGCGGCGGCCGGGGCGAGCCCGATCTGGTCGGAGGTCAGAGCGGCGGCGACCTGGTGTGTCGATTCGAGCGTCAACAGCAGCGTAATGGTCTGGTCGACGGTCTCCGGGCTTACCGTTGGCGGCCCGGGCTTGGGTTTCGCCTTGGCGCGTTTTCGTTTGGCCACTACTTTTGCGTCTCCGGTTCGGGGGGGACGTCGCGGAGCATTTCGCCGAACCAATCACGGTAGAACGTCCACACGTCGCGGTCGTTCGTCCAGTCGTATTGTTCCGCGCGAGGGTTGGCCGTAAGGTTGGCGCTGCCGGTGATGGTGTGGTAGTCGTCGCCGTGGTTCAACAGGAGGACCTTGGCGTGATTGCGGAAGGCGCGGTAGTGTCCCCCGCGGTCGCGTAGCCCGTTCAGCAGGCGCGAGTACACCGACGTTTCGCGGCGTTTGAAGTACAGGCCGCTCAAGAAGTTCACGGTGCCGATTTTGCCGGCGTCCCACAATTCGAGCAGCTCCACAACGGTGGTAGCGCAGAGTGTCCAGGTGGAGCAATAGAGCGTTTCCGTGTGTGGCAGCCACCGGTCCAGGATTAGCGGAACCCAGGTCCAGAAGTCCCAAGTGGCCCCGGAGACAATGTGCAGGGTTTCGCCTGGCTGGGGCGGTGCCCCGATCACGTCGGCGAGCGTGTCGCGTTGGCGCAGGCGTGCGAAGCGGTGCTTTGCCTCGCGCCGCAGGGCGCGGGCCGTCGGGATTCGGTCGGACTCCAGCCCATTGTCGGCGGCTGGGCCTCCGATCAGGTCGGCCAATAGCCAGTCGGGCGGGCCAAAGTCGTTGGGATCGAGCATTTGAGGTGTCGAACGCGGCGGCGGAGGGGAAAGAAAGTCTGTTTGAGACGAAAACCTATTTCCGCCCGGGGGTTCCGGGGAGGGCTGGGAAGGACCCGCGGCGGGCGTGGCGCGAGGTAGGCGCGCGGAAAAGGGGCGGAGGGCTGGGAAATGCCGCCAGATGGGGCGGCGGCTAGATTTCGGCGTCGGGGTCGCTCGGGTCGAGGTGCGAGACGATCACGCGGAGCAGGCGGTGCGTCTCGCGTTGCAGGCGGATCGAGAGCAGGCAGCCGACACCTAAAGCGAAGGCGATGAGCATGGTTAGTCGGGGGCGATGCGGAGCCAGAGCAACCAGCCGGGGTGCGGCAGGCGGCGCGGGATCGGTGGCCAGGCGGCGCGAGGCGGCAAGGCGTGGTGTGGTCGCGTGAAGTGGGGCGGTGCGCCGTGCGGCGCGTGGCGCGGTGGGCGGGCGTCAGCCGCGCAGCAATGGGCCAGGGTGGCGCAGAGGATCAGCAAGAGGATGGAGCAGCAGCGGAGCATTAGGCACCTTGGGGGTGAGAAGCAGGCTTTACCTTGGTGGTTACGTCCCGAATTACCGCGTCCACTTCCGTGTCCACGGGGGCGGTGATTCGGGCATGGGCCCAGCGGAAGGCGGCGGCCCCTACCAGGCCGATCAGCCAGCGGGCCAGCAGGCCGGGCAGGCCGCGTAGGCCCAGCCAGCCCAGGGCCAGCGTGGCGACGGAGCCAACGGCCCAGCCGGCCACCTCGGGCCCGGTGAGGGTGGCGGCGGCCTCGGACCACTGGCCCGTTACGGCAGAGCCGGCGGCGTCGGCCAGTTGGGCGCGA
Organism: Phycisphaerae bacterium; assembly: GCA_012515775.1. Lineage (GTDB taxonomy): Bacteria > Planctomycetota > Phycisphaerae > UBA1845 > Fen-1342 > JAAYXS01. The sequence goes on along the minus strand of JAAYXS010000857.1, from coordinate 30,986 downwards.
GGTACGGCCTCCAGGGCGGCCTCGGCCTTGGCGTCGGCGGCGGCTTGGGATTGGGCCTCCAGTTGGGCGAGTTGGGCCTCCAGTAGGCGGCGGCGGAGGTCGCGTTCTTCGGGCGGGCCGTGGATCGCCTCGGCCAGTTGGGCCAGGTCCAGCGAGGCGGCTCGAGCACCGCCGATTTCCGCGGCAGGATCCGGGCGCGTGGGCCAGACACCGCCAGCATTCGGCGAGGGTTGGGGCGTCTGTTGTGGCGCAGGCTGTTGCGGGTACGGGCATTGGCCCCCGGGGCATCCGCCACCTTGGCATCCGCCCATCATGCCTTGCAGCCGACCACCGAACGGTTGCCAGCGTTGGGCTTGCGTGGGGATTTCGACCAGGCGGGCGGCGGTCTTTTGTTGGGCGTTTCCCCAGAGAGCATAGAACGCGTGATGCGGCGCGGCGGCCCCATGGACCGGCCGACCGCCCTCTTCCTTTCTCTTGTCGAAGACTTGCACGGACACGATACCCACGATGCGGCCCGCGTGGATCACGGCGGAGCCCGACCGGCCTTCTGCGGGGATCGGCAGGAAACACAACCGGCGGCCCTCGTCGTAGCCGATCGCGTGGCCTTCGGCACCGGTGGCCCATGCGCCGTGAGCGCAGCCTACAGTATAGATCGGCGCGCCGGTCGGCACCACGGCGTCGGGCGGGGCCAGCGGAATGGCCGGCGGGATCGTTCCCTCGAGCGCCGCCAGATTCACCGCCACGATGGCCAGGTCGGCCGGTTCATCGCGCCAGAGCAGCGCGGCGGGCACGGCCTTGGACTCGTGCCCCAGAAAGAAGAATTGGGCCTGGAGCGTTTGCGAGGTCGCCACGTGCGCGGCGGTCGCCAGGAAGACGCGCCCCTGCGAGACCTCGAAGACGGTCCCGGTTCCCGTGTCGCCATTGGCGGCAACCAGGCGGGCGGTGGCGCTGTGCGCGGCGGCTAGTGCCGCGCAGTCGTCGGCGGCCCCTAGCGTCGGCACCGCGCAGCAGGCCACCAAGAGAAGAATCGGCGGGAGAAGGTGGAAGCGGAAGGGCATAAGGCACCAGGAAGAGAGGCGGGGGCCGGCCGGCCTGGCACGGCAAGAGAGGGCACCAGGCCGGCCGGCAAACGTGCGCGTCGCAGCCGTCAATTTATCACGCGAGGGAGGCTCGCGCAACGGCAATGTTGCGGGGCGAGGGGAAAACCCACCCTATTGGTCTAGTGTGGCCGCTACGGCCCCGAAATGGCCCGGTACTGGCCGGGGCCGGCTACAGGTCTTCGGGGTCGCCGGAATGGGCCGGCGCGCCTCAGGGCGTATCCTGCGAGGTCGGTTTCGGGTCGTTCCACACGCGCACCCCCCCGGCGAGCAGGTCGCGGATGCGGCAGATACGGCAGGGGATCACATGCAGCGGATTTCCACAGCGCGGGCAGATCGTGGGAGCAGTCGCGTAGCGTTCGCCCGTGCGCAGATGCAGCGGCGAGGTGGAGAGGTCGGAGTGGCGCACGCGGAACTTCCGGGGGCGGCGTTTCGCCTCGCGCCGCCGGGCGCGGGCCCGTCCGCAGTCGTCGGAACTCAGGATGTCGTGTACGAGGCTGGGGTCGAGCCCGTACTCGCGCGCCAGGCGGGCTTCCAGGGCCAGGTCGGCGTCCGGTTGGCTGGCGTAGCGGCTGCGGATTTCCGCCTGCACCGCTGCGCTCGGGCGCGCCTCGCAGATACGCGCCACGACGTAGGTGGTCAGGTGGAACTCGGCGGCCAGGGCGGCAACCGGTTCGCCGGCCCGCGCGCGGTCGCCGATCAGGTCGGCCAGCGTGGGCGTAATCGTCGGGCGGTCGTGGCGTTCGTCCATGGGGCCTCGCAACACGGGGAGCGGCTACAACGCGCGGAGCCGGAACGCGATCACAAAGGGTTGGCCGGCGGCTGGTACGAATCGATAGCGGACCCAATAGACGCCAGGCGTTGGGAAGGCGTCGGCCAGGTCGATCGGCACCAGGTGGCGGAAATTGTACCCGACAGAGTCGCAGGTCCAGCGCGAGTCGTTTTGCATCTCGGCGAAGAGGCAGGCGGCAACGTCCACCGGTTGGTTCGCGTGGCCATCGACGGCGGAAAACGCGGCGTCGGCCGATTCGCGTTCGATGGTGTAGCTGATTGCAGCAATGGCGGCGGGTGTGGCCAGGGCGTCGTCGTAGTCGGCCACCCGGGCCAAGTTCACGGCGCTCGAGCCGTGCATCACGGTATCGTGAATCACATTAGACAAGGGTCTGGCCCTCCTGGATGTGGCGGTCGAACGCCAGGCCGGCGGCGGCCTGGGCGGTAAAGCAACCTCCGACCAGTCGCGGCGAGTACGCCAGGCCGGCGGCGGCGCGGTAGCGGCGGAACGTCGCGACAGTCACGACGCCGGCGGCTTGGGCCAGCGTGCCACCGTGTGCGCCGGTGGCGGTGGCGATGGCAAGGGCAGAGCCGGCCGTTTGGGCCCGGGTTCCACCGTGCGCGCCGATCGCGGTAGCGATGGCCACGGCCGAGCCGGCCGTTTGGGCCCGGGTTCCGGGGTGCGCGCCGATCGCGGTAGCAATGGCCACGGCAGAGCCGGCGGCTTGGGCCCGGGTTCCACCGTGCGCGCCGATCGCGGTAGCGATGGCCACGGCCGAGCCGGCGGCTTGGGCCCGGGTTCCGGGGTGTGCGCCGATCGCGGTAGCAATGGCCACGGCCGATCCGGCCGCTTGGGCCCGGGTTCCACCGTGTGCGCCGATCGCGGTGGCGATGGCCACAGCAGAACCGGCGGCTTGGGCCCGGGTTCCGGGGTGCGCGCCGATCGCGGTAGCAATGGCCACGGCAGAGCCAGCGGCTTGGGCCAGCGTGCCACCGTGTGCGCCGATCGCGGTAGCAATGGCAACGGCAGAGCCGGCCGTTTGGGCCTGGGTTCCACCGTGCGCGCCCGTGGCGGTGGCGATGGCTACGCTGGGTGCGTATTCATCCGCCCCGATGTCCCACATAGTGTTTTGTGGGCGACTGTCCCCGTCGATGTCTTCGTCCACCCCGTAGGCCGAAAGGTCGGTTCCGGCCCCAATACAGTCGGCTCCGGGCTTCAGGTGGCAGTCGAAAGTGGCTGTGCTCGTATCCTCGATCTCGTCGGCAGGCGTGATCGTGATGCCATTTGTGCCGCCGGTGCCGTCGTCCGTGGCGTTGTAGTCCGCCGTAGCGACGTCGATACAAGCTTCAGTTTCATTGGCTTCGCCGTAGGCTGCCGTGGCGCTGACGCTGAACACCAAGTTGTTGTAAGCCACCCCGGACGCAGAACTGATGCCGTGAGAACTGGCTGTGCTGCCTGAATTGCTAGATTGGGATTCGGCTGAGATATTCGCCACAAGGTTGTTATAGATGAAGGCTGCATAAGCAATGCCTATGCAGTCACTGACTTTGCCGCTGGTCCCCGTATAGACTGCTAAAAGGTCTTGAACTACACAATTCTTTACGGCACAGTCCACGCTGCCCGAACACGATATCCCGACCGCGGACTGCATGCCCGTCCCAGACGAGACCAAGTTACTTACGCCACAAGAGTCGATGTCGCTAGAATCGCCCGCGACAAATATTCCGATAATCTTAGCTGAGCCGACGATGCCCTTAACTACAATACCAAAAATCTTCGTGTACTTGTTGTAGCTGCCAACCTCGTCTGTCACGACGGCTTGGCCGGAAACGTCCCCGAAGTCACCACGGAACTCTGCACCCGCCATCGCACGAATCACAAAATAGTGAGTGCTGTCTACGACATTTGCGTCCCGGCCAAGTACTTTCCCGGACGTGTGCGTCTCGCCGCGCAATTCGGCAATCTCGATCGTATCGCGTGCGACCAGATCGCCCTTCCTTGCCGTATACCAAGCCAGCAGCGTCGTGTAATCGTCGCCCGGGTCGGAGCCGATCGTGCTAATGACTTCAGTCGCCATCCTTGACCCTCCAGACCTTCTTCAGCCAGGCGACGTCTTCGGGCGTGAACCGCTTGTCGGACAAGATTCGCCGACGGGTATCCGCAGGCAAGCGGCGGCCCAGTTCGGCGAAGAGACTTCCGCAATGGTGCTTGAGAGCGGCCAAGACCTGACGGATTCCCGGTTCGTTGCAATGCCAACGGAACTTGTCGAACCAGTACCGACGAATCTCGGAGTAATCCTCGCCCTCAGGGTACGGGAGGTGCTCGGGATGCAGCGGCCGGTAGGAGTCCGCCGAGCGGCCTTTGCCGCGCCACCCAGGCACTACCGCGTCAGCCACGGCGTCGAGTCCGCAGTCAAGCGTCGCGTCGGCGTCCTCGGGCGCGACCACGATAGCCGGGGTAAAGTCCTGACCGGTCTCATGCACGAACACCTCGCGAGCGAAGTCCCAGGTGTAACCGCCCCGGCAGATCTCGCGGACCTCCGCGCGTGTGCCGGTGTAAGGGACGCGTGCAAACCGGGACGACAGTTCCGCCCGGCTCCACCGGTGGCCTGCCTCGCGCGCAACGACGGCCTCCCCGCGCTGTGCAGAGAAGCCGGGCATTTCTTCGGCGACCACCAGAATTTCCCAGTCCATCCCTAGGCCTTCAGCGCGCGGTAGGTGTAGCTGGGAATGTTCACGGTCTGGCCGGCGACGAGCGCGGGATTGTCGAGCGTGAGGTCATACGGGTGGAGGGTGCCGTCGACCGTGGCGTCGGTGATGGCTTCAACCACCGTAACCGTTGTCGTTCCGTCGGCGTGGGTGGCGGACACGACGGTATAGTAGCCGTCGTTGCCCGTGGAGCCGGACACGCGGAAAACGGCCCCGGCGGTGAGCACGGCGGAGAGGTCGCCGGCGATAGAGAAGGTTTTCGCGCCGGTGGATACGCCGGCGATGGCCACCGATTGGCCGACCGAGCCGGAGAGGATCGTGGTACCGTCGCCATCGCGGAAACGGAACTTGGCGGCCGTTCCGGCGGCCGCGGCGGTGGCGGCAATGGGCGTTCCGCTGAGCGCGGCGACGTGTCCGACCGGATCGGCGAAGGCCGGATCGCTAAGCAGTTGGGTCAAGAGCACGGCATCGGCGGCGGTCAGCAGTTGGAGGTCGCCGGCGGTGGCGGCGGCGTCGATCAGGTCGAGTACGGCGGAGGTGGCGGCGTCTTGTGTGTCGGATTCGTGCGTTAGCATTGTAGGCCTTTTGGGAAGAGAAAACGGGCGGGCGTGGATCTCGCCGCATTATACCGCGGCGGGTGCGGCTCGCGCAACGGGAGTCGGGGCGGCGACGACGCGCTCGAGGTAATCGAGCCAGCGGGTAGCCAGGTGGCGGGACGTGAAATGGCCGGCCACAATGGCGTGGGCGGCGTCGAGCCGGGCGGCCAGGTCGGCCGGCGGCATCCGATCGATGCGGCGGATGGCGGCGGCCAGGCGGGCGGCCGTGTCGGGCTGCGCGGGCGGGATCACCTCCCAGTGGCGGCCGTGTGCGCGTTCGAGCTCGGGCAGCACGCCCACGTTCGTCAGCGCGCACGGCAGCCGGCAATACATGGCCTCCAGCATGGCCATCGAAAAGCCTTCGGCTGGGCTTGCCAGGGCGAAGACGTCGGCGGCCTGGTAGTAGTCGCCGATTTGTTCGGTCCGATCGACAAAGAGGGCCCGGTGGCCCAGCAGGCGGCGGCATTCGGCGCGCTGGTTCGGCAGGTCGAGCCCATCGCCAACGAACACGGCGCGGAACCGGGGCGGGAGTTTGGCTACGGCCGCGGCGACGAGCGCGGGGGCCTTTTCCGGGCACATGCGGCCCAGGTAGAGCACGGCGCAGTGGTGCGGCTGCAGGCCCAACTCGGCGCGGACCTGGTCGCGCGAGCGAACGGGCCGGCAACGGTCGGGGTCGATGCCGTTGTGGAGCACGGCGACCTGGTCGGCCGGAATGCCGGCGGCCACAAACGGAGGCAGGGCGGCCTCGGCCACGGCCGCAAAATGGGTCGCGCCGCTCTTGGCCTTCGACACGGCCACGCGGTCGAACGCGCCTTGCCCGTGGCCGGTGAAGATCACGGGGCCGCGGAAGCCGTCGGTTAGATCGGCAAGCGGGATCGCGCCCCAGGCCAGCAGTACGTCGGCGCGTACGGCGGCCTCCAGCACGGCGCGGCGGCCGTGTTCAAACACGGGCATGATGGCGCGGAAATGTTCGACCATCGTATCGTCGCGGTTGAGCGGCGAGTCGACCGCACAGCCGACCCAGTCGAGCCGGTCGCGGGTGGCGCGGGCCAGATCGAGCATCCAGCGTTCCGCCCCGCCCCAGTAGAGGGCCGGCGTAATCAGGGCAATTCGTAATCGTTGCCGGTTCGGTCCATTCAAATGTAGCGTATCCGTTTCAAAGGCCACTATATGGTAACCGCGCCACATGCAGCCCACCGCGGCGCACAGCGCGGCAAAGGCGGGTTCCCGATCGTGCACGGGCCCGCGGATGACGAGTTGGTAGGGCGGGGTCTGGGGGTTCATGGCTCCAACTCGCGTTTGCATGGGTTCGTGGCGTCCAAAAAGAGGGGGATCTGGTCGTAGTAGCCGGGGATGCCGTTGCGGCGGACCTCAGCAAACAGGGCGTGGAGGTAGCGGAGGCGTGCGCTGGCTGTGTGGCGGAAGCGGGCCAGGCGTTGGCCGGCGGCGGCCATGCGGCCGAGGTCGCTATCGGCCAGGGCCTCATGCTGCGCCAGGTAGGTGGCGCAGCCGAGCCGGCGGCGGAAGTACATTTCGTCCTCGGGCCACTCGAACAGGAGGCAGTTTTGCCGGTCGGCCAGGCCCAGGACGGTGCAGTCTTCCGCGCTCGGCTTCTCGGCCATCAGCAGCAGGCCGGCGTGGAGATACTCCACGTATTTGGCCAGCGGGTAGCCCCAGCGGCCCCAGCCGCGGCCCCAGCCCAGGCCGACCACGCCGATGCGGTGGGCTGCCAGTGTGGGCCACCAGGCGGCTTGGGCGGCGGCCATGGCGGCCGGGTCGTAGCCGGGATGCGCGGCCCAGTCGATCGGTGGCACGGTCCCGCCGGCTTGCAGGGCGGCCAGCATCGGGTAGGGGCGATGGGCGTTCCGCGGCGCGAGTGGCGCGACGGCGAAGGCCGGCGGCCCGGTGCAGGGCGAGAATGGCAGCGGCGCGGCGTCGGGCACGCAATGCGGAAAAATCACCATGCGCTGCAGGTCGGCCCCGGTGAGGTGCGGCGGATCGTCCGGCAGGATGGCGTAGCGGTACGGTGAGAGGCAAAACGTGTGACTGCGGATCAGCGTCTGTAGGTCGTTCAGTTTGGCCTTCGTGTGGCGGTGGATGTCGTTAATCAGGCAGGCGGTCGGGAGGTCGGGCCAGTCCTCGCCTCGCGGCCGATCGGTCAGAATGCCGTCGCAGCCGGCCAGCGCGGCTTCGGGCACGGGGGCGGCGGCGTCGGAGTACAGGGAGAGCCGGCTGTGTGGGTCGTAGGCGGCGGCTTCCATCAGCACGCGGTACGGCGAATGCGCGTGGTAGGCGCGCCAGCTTGCGGCCAGGTCGATCAGGAGCATAGGGTGGGCCTTTCTTGGGGTTCCGGGGATTCGTTGGCGTGTCGGGATTGGAGCGAGGCGAACAGGTGGAGCCATTGGCGGCCGATGCGGGCGGGGTCGGCCAGGTCGGCGAGCCGGCGGCGGGCGGCGGCGGCCACGGTGTGGCGCAGGGCCTGGTCCGCCAACAGGCGGTTGACGGCGTGCAGCGTTCCGTCGGGGCTGGCCGGTAAGAAACCGGTTGTCGCGTGCGCGATCATTTCGCGCCATCCGCCCCGGTCGTCGGCGACGATCGGCACGCCGGCGGCCATGGCCTCCAGGCCCACACGCGGCCAGTTCTCCGCCGGGCCGGCCGGGTCGGTCTGCTGCAGCAGCACGTCGAGCTGGGGCAGCAGGTCGCCGGCATGGAGGCTCCCGGGCGGGTAGCAGCGGGCAAACGGCGGCGGCGGGCCGCACTTCGCCTCGGCGTCGCCGTCCCAGCCGAGCACGTGAAACGTCAGCCCGGGCCAGCGGCGCCAGAGCGCAAACGCGGTGTCCCACAGGTCGGCGCGGAATTTCACCGCGTGCGGGCGGCTGATGCGGCCGACGGCCGGGCCAATCTTGGAGCGGAAATGGTAGGTACCATACGTTTCTAGGTATCGGCTTGGGCCGTAGTGCGCGGCGCGAGGTGGGCCGAGCGACCAGGCGGCCGGGTCGAACGCGCCGCGGATCAAGGCGGCCTTCGGGGAGGGGCGGCCGGCGGCGGCAAGCTGGTTGCCGATCTGGACGGCCTGGTAATCGCTTTGAAAAACAAGCCGGTCGAACGGGCCGGCGCGTAGCTCGGAGGGCGAGAGTTGGCACATGCAGGGCACATACACCAGCCGGCAGCCGAGCGCACGGAGACGGTCGGCCGCGTGGCAGAATCGTGTGTTGCAGAAGGCCACCACGGTTGCGCCGGGCAGGTCGGGTACGCCGGGCAGCAGGCTCTTGTCCGGGCAGCTTACGATCCGGCAGCCGATCTCCGTCAATCGCATGGCCCAGCGGCCGTAATCGTCGCCGTAATCGCTCGCGCCCCACGTGGGAATCACGCGGACGTCGAGGTGCAGGCTGCGCCAGAGCCGGAGCGTGTGCCAGATTTCGGTGTTCGCCCCGCCCACGTCGCTAGGAAACCCGGCAAGGAAGATGGGGCCGGGGTTTTTGCCATTGGGGGCTGGGGGCTGAGTCAAACACACCTCGGGCGCGATGCCGGCGTTTTCCAGCCGGTCAGCCTCGTCGCGCGCGGCGTCGAGGGTGGCATATTGGGTTCCGTTCACGGTGAACATTGTGTCCTTTCTTGGGGTTCAGGTTTCAAATGGGATTGCGATCGCGTGGGTGATGTGCCAGCCACCGTCGGCGCCTGGCACGCATCGGCGGAGTAGCCAGGGCACAAGTTCTCGCTTCCATTCCGCAAGCGAAATCCAGCCGCCAAAGCGCATCGCGTTGACGTCGAAAATATCTACGCCCCGCCCATAAGGCGACTGCCAACCCAGTGTGTTTTGCGATATCGCACTCGCTGGGGGACGCCGCGCGCGGTCCACGGCCCTTCCCACTGGATTCTGGCGAGCCCGTACCGAGGAAAACCGATCGGAGGACGCAGCCGCTCGAATCGCACTCCGAGCCCGTCCAGGATGGCGAACATCAGCGTCGGATTGGTGTAGCCTTTTTCCTCAAACTCTCGCAGATGCGGCCGAATCTCAGCGGGCGTCAGGTGCAGAATCGCGCACACCGCTGCTGGCCCGCAATTGAACCGCCAGTCGTCGGCCGCGTCTTGTGCATCGATCTGGTCGAATCGCACCGGTCTCGCTATTACGTCAGGCATCGCTACCTCGGTCAGGTGTCAGAGACGCCGATCGGGTCGGAACCGTCGTCGCGGGGAACGGCCTGGCAGTCTGGCAGCTTTCGTGGCAGAAAGCCCAGCCAGTGGCAGTGCCGGTCGCACCAGTAGTCAGTCCCGGCCGGGTAATAGTCCGTCCGTGGGACGAGGTGCGGACAGTCGTCAGGACAGAAGTCGGCCAGATCGAAGTCAGCAAGTCGCATCGAAGCCCGGGTCGGAAAGTATTTGCTCACAACTCGCTTCAGGGAGCCGCTGGCTTTGCGGCAATAGGTCGCGTAGGTTATCCTGCCGCCGCAACAACCGGCCCGGGATATCCCGCGGTCCACGAAGTACACTCGCCCTCTTTTGGCGCGGTAGCGTTTTTTGTCGGTCATTGGATCCCCAGGGAAAGCGCTTCGGCGAGGAATAGATCGGCGATACGTCGGTCGCCGGGACCGGGGTCGGGCACGCCGGAAGCGGCGAACAGGTCGGCCCGGGCCTGGGCCTCGTGACCGATCCGCAGGCCGTAGGGATCGAGCCGGGCGGCCAATTCCTCGCGGTCGACGAGCGTCTCGGGCAAGAACCAATAACGCTCCTCGGCCGCGCGGAGCGTTTGGTCGGCCACGGCCACGGCCGACCTGGCGTAGCGGCGCGCGGAAAACGTGGCGTCTGTTTTCAGGCCGAACCGGTCGGCCACGGCGCCCAGGATGTCGCATTCCGCGCTGTCGAACGATAGGGTATAGGCGCCCGTCCAGCCCAGGCCGGTCTTGATCGGGGCCGGAACGTCGCCCAGCCAGGCTTCAGCCGCGTCGTGCAGCAGGGCCCAGCGTTGGATGGACAGGTCTTCGCCCGCGTCGCGCACCAGCACGGCGGCGGCGACGGAATGCTCGGCGACGGTGTACGGCACGGAGGCGGCCCAGCGGTGGATGCGGGCCAGGCGGATAGCGATGTCCTCCAGGTGGATGTCGTCGGGGTCGAGGTCGAACGGGTCCGTCTTGCGGCCGTCGGAGGTGTAGCAGAGAGTGGACATGGGAGTCAGGGATTGAATGGAAGAGCGGGCGGTTCGTGGAGCCGGCGGAGATTGCGGTACCGGCGGCAGGGAACCGCCCGCAAGGGACGGGTCAGGATGTCCAGCGGCGGGCGTCGGCCGGATCGCCGCGGAGGATGAGGGCCGGGCTGGGACGCTCCTCGGACGCGACGTCGGCAGCCATCGTGCAGAGGCGGGAGAACATAAGCTCTTGGTGCGCGGTGAGCGCGGCCTCCAGGCTGCCAGGCACCAGGCTAAGGGAAATGGTCTGGTCGCCGTGGTTGTATTCCACGGCAATCTCGATGCGATAGGGAGCCCTCTCGCAGGGCGTGTCCCACAGGGGCACGTCCAGCCGGATCACTTCCGGCAAGGGCTCCTGGCCTGTTACCTCCTGTTCGATCTGATGTCCGTAGGCCGAGGCGTTTTGCGCGGCAGTGCCTTGCGTGGCTCCCTTGGAGTTCCAGATGATCCGGCGGAAAGGCAGGATGGTTTCGAGCGGGGCGCCCAACTCGAAACGCAGGAACCGAACCAGCTTGTTTTGCGTGAAGGTCTCCGACCCGCGCACGAGCGCGGTCAGGTTCTGGTGTTGCCGTGTGGCGCACAGGCGGAGAATCGAAGCATCGGGACGCAGGCCGGGAAAATGCAGCAGCGTAACCTGGTTCGTGTCGACCCAGATTTCCCAGCGGTTTGCGAGGTGGGCGGCCACGGCCCACAGGTCGGCCAGTGTGCCGGGCGAGTCGGCGCGCGGCGGCGGTGCGAGGTCAACCTCTTTGACCTCGCCGAGGCATTCGAGGTACGCGGTGCGCGGGTCGCGGCTGATGGGCACTACCGTTGCGCCGTGGCCGGTGATGGCCATCTGTTCGAGTTTGTTTAGGGCTTCAGCGAGCATACGAGAATCTCCAAAAGGGTAAGGGTGAAAAAGGGAAAACGCCAGCGGGCTGGCCGGCGTGTGTTGCTGGGTCAATCGTCAATCGTGCGGTCCACTTCGCCCGTCTCGGGGTTGATGTCAAACACCGTCGCCTGGGCGTGGTTTTCCGGGTTGTACTCCGAGAAAACGAGCATGCCGTTTCGCTGGCCGCCCATGCGATAGGCTTTTCCTCCCATGGCCGGCAGCGTGCGCTTGATGGTTGGCGTCACGTCGATGTCCTCGCAATCGCCGTCCTGGCCGACTACGGGCGTCAAGGCGAGTTCGAGGGTCACCTTGCGGGCGGACTTGTTGCCGGGGCGGTCCTGGCAGTCGAGCGATGCCTGCTTTAGAGCGGCATCGACGGCGACCGATACGCGGCCGTCGTCCAGGTCTTTTAGGGTGTCCAGGCGGAGTTGTTTCAGGGCCATCGGTTTCTCCTTCACTTTCGGGGGTTGGAACTTGGAATCAGCAAATCTCCCACACGCGGGCGCGGTGGTAGTAGTCGTTGGTCTGTCGCACACAGCCGGCCAGCCGGAGCCGGTCTAGCGCTTGTCGGATGGTCGCAGGGTGCCAGCGGCCGCGGAAGACGCGGGCCAGTTGCGGCGCGGTGAGCCGGCGGGCCAATCGCAGGGCGTAGAGCACACGGGCGGGACAGGCGCGGCGGCGCTGGAGCAATTCGACGCGGGCGAGTTGCGCTTGGCTGGTCATGCGTGCACCTTCTGGGGCTGAGGTGTGGCGAGCAGTTCGGCCGGCAGATCGACGGCGGCCAGGGCGCGGTGCAGGCGGGCCTTGGCGCGGCGGCGGTCGGCTTCCTCGGGCGGCTGGCCAGCGGCGAGTTCCCAGGCTTGGTAGGCCGCGGCGGCGTGGAAGAATCGGGTGCGGTCGTGTCGATCGCCTCGGAGCGGGCGGGCGGCGGCAGCGGAATGCAGCCAGGCGTCGCCCAGATCGCTGGCCAGCGCGAGGGTGGCCAGCCGCAATAGCAGCAGGCGCTGGGCCGGCGCGACGCGAGGCGGGTATCGCGTCTCGGAGTGGATCCGGCCCCACACGGCGCGGGCCAGATCCCAGACGTCGGCCGGGTCTGGTTGGTTGTTGTTGAATTCTATATCTCCAACAACAACAACTTGCGCGCGTGCGGATATAGAGGACAAATCCGGCTGGGCCACCGGTGGGCCAGACTGGGCCAGACTGGGCCACTGTGGGCCACCTTGGGCCAGACTGGGCCGGACTGGGCCACTATGGGCCACCGCTGGGCCAGTGCCGACCATACCGGCCGTCGGCGGGGCGGCGGGCCGGCTGCGTGGGATCGAGACGCGGCCCCAGTCGTCGGTTGTGGCGACGGGCACCACGGCCGGCGCGTCGGGCAGTTCGGCCAGGCGGCTGGCCACCAGGCACAGCGTGTCGCCAGCGCGCCACAGGACCACGGGATCGGCGGCGGCCAGGGCTTCCAGCCCGCGCTGGAGGGTGGCTCGCGGGATTTTCGACCGGGCGGCCAGGTCGCGCGTTGAGCTGGCCGCGGTGCAGTACAGGCGCTCGCCGTCGGCCGTGCGGTGGGGCTGGCCTACGGAGAGCATCCAGCCGGCCACACGCCGGGCAGCGGCGGGCAGGTCCGCGCGGTCGAGTTCCGCGCGGTAGGCCGCGTCGCGGTTCTCGGAAGCTGCGAACGGTAGCAGAATTTGACGGTCCATGTCTGTCAGCGGTCCATGTCAGGCTGCGTGAGTGTCGGCCAGTAGTTCGGCGCGAATGACGCGGATTTCGGGGGCGGCCTGGACGCCGAGGCGAACGCGGCCGTGGTGTGTTTCGAGCACGTGCACGATTACAGGCGGCAGTCCGGGGAGTTCCAGGCGGATTTCTTCGCCTGGCCGGCGGGTCAATACGAGCATTGCTTCCTTTCCGGCAAGAAACGAGGGGCCGCGCGGCCGTCGCCTACGCGGCCCCTCTTCGCAGGTCGGGCGCCGGGGCATGACCCCAGACGCCCTTTCAGGGTGAGCGCAAAACACGGCGGGAGCCGGCGGCCACCTTGGCTACCGACTCCCGCCTCTCGCGTTACGGGCCCCGTGGTCCATGGGCTTGTGCTGTGGCGGCCGTCTCCCCATGGTCTACGGCTCAGCAAACCTCCCACCCGCGCTAGCATCGCGGTCAGGGGCCCTTCTAAGGTGTCTTCAGTCAGCCCGCGTACAGGCTCAAGTTCGGTTTGGGCCGCGGGCGCGGCAAGCAATCGGAGAGCGACGGCGTGGGGACAATCGATGGCGCGAGATAGTGGCGCCGGGCGACGGCTTCGGAGTGGCCAACCGCTTCTGCGGCCCAGGCCGCGCCACGTTGGGCCGCGGCGTGGCTCTCGGCCGTCTTCCGGATGCAGTGCCATTTGGCCGTGCGTCCGCTCGGCAGTCCTGCCCGGAGCAAGATGCGGTCCCAGTGTATCCAGACTTGACGCTTCTTCCAAGGGAACGGCCAAAGCCGTTCTCGCGGCGGCGTGGTGAGTGTGGCTTTGATGGCGTCGAGCGTGTCCGGAGCCAATGCGTAGAGACGCCCCTGTCGTTTTCCCTTGCGGTGGCCGTGTTGCACAAACCAAGTGGCTTGGTCGAAATCGACGTGGGCCGTTTTGGCCGACCACAATTCTTCGAATCGCGCGCCCGAGTCCCAAATCATGCGAAAACCGAACGACCAGCAGTCGCCAGCGTTGGCGCCATCTTCCCATTCGGCGGTTTCCAAACCAGCGGACCAGAGCAGCCGGTCGAACTCTGAGAGGGTCCAGGCTATGGGCGGGTCGGTTCCCTCGACCAGGCGTTTCGGCCGGCGCATCGCAGGTATCAGGCCTAGGTCGTCGGCCGCGAAGTTGGCCAGAGACAAGACGGCGCCGCGCTTGCGGTTGATTGTGGGGTTTGCCAGTTCGTCGGGCGGCTTTGCCAGGGCATCCATCCAGTCGTGCAGGTTGGCCCGGGTCAGGTCGGAGATAACCGCCGGGCGGTTGCAGGTGGTAGCGTGCCAGGCGGCGAACTTGTTGACGGCGATTTCGAGTTGTTGGAACGAGCTGGTTGCCAGCGTGCGGTCTCGGCGGTATTCGGCGAGCAGTGCGGCTAGGGAATCGGAGGCGTGCATCGTGTGACACTCCCGCGCGGCCCTCATTGCGCGGCCATGGCGACGTAGAGCCGTGAATTGTCCGGGCCCGAAATCCGTGGCCCAAGAAACAATAGCCTGCTACTAAGCAATCCTTGCCGCGCATCCGTCGCAATCCCGATAACCGGACGCCGCCGGAAGGTGCTCGACGTAACTAGCACCTTCCGGCCGGCTGCCCGTATCCAAAGGAGTCCGACAGGCCGTGGGGAGCACTGGAGCTCCGCCAGACACCCGCCAACGCCCGACCGTCGAGCGTTAACGGCTAATTTATGGGATTTCGGAATCCGCGTCAAGAGGCGGCTACGCGGAATTTTTGGAGAGGGCGACTGGCGGCGGTTCGAGTAGCTTGTCCATGTCGGCGTCGAGGGCGTCAGCGATGCACTTTAGATTGTAGGCCGACGGATCATAATAGCCGTCTAGCACGTTGTAGACGCTCGATTTAGCAACGCCAGAGCGGCGTGCGAGTTCCGCGACGGACATCCCACGGTCGCCTAGGATACGGCGTAGGTTGGCGACCAGATTTTCGCGAGATTCTTCTTTTGTCAGCATCAGTTCCATGCCTCCATCTTATGGCATTTCGGAAACCCTGTCAATTTCGGCTATTCTCCAAAATGGCATCGATAGCCCGGGAAACGTCCCATTTCGTCATTCCGTTCTGGAGCCGGATTCCAAGGTGCATGGCGTAGCCGAATTGTCTGGTTGTTGGTGGCGGGTCACCCCAGCGGTAAAGCTCGTATTTTCTGGGCTCAGACGTCCGTAGCCGTTTCAGACCGGCGTACAGCAGCCCAAGGGCAAGCAGGCCCACGGAACCGGCCCCTAGAAGGCCGATGCCCCCGGCCCACATGGCCAGGGCCACCAGGGCGAACGCGGCGCCCAGCAAGCAGAAGATGAAACCTAAGACGACACGGAGCATTTCCGCAGATCCTTACCGCGCAACGGATTACGAGTGCGGGAAACAGGACTTGAACCTGCACGATCTTGCGATCACTAGGCCCTCAAGGCAGTGTGCAAAGAATGGGCGGTCTCGCACATTTAGGCAGCACGGATAGTGTGCGACAGAGAGGGGGGCGGTTTGCAGGGCCAACGCACTAGGCTGGGCACCTAGTGTGCGACGTGGAGGGGTGGCTGGGAGGGGTTTTGCGGGTTGTGCAGGGGGTGACGAGTGGTTGACCGCGAGGGGACGGCGCGGTAGGGTGGAGCCGGCCACGTGGGCCAGAGGATCAGCCCTAGATGGAGAGGCGGGAACGATGAAAGCGTGGTGGATGGCGTTGCTGGTGGCTGGTGGCTTGGGGTGTGGAAGCGAGTCGGCAGGGCCTCGCCAGGCAAGTAGCGTTCAGCAGGCCGAGACCGGCGACAATCGCGGAGGCGGCGAGAGATTCGTCGCGCAGCAGGCGGCCGAGAAGCTGCTTGCGCCGCTTCTGGTCGCGCCCTCCACGGCCGTTTATCCGTGGGAGGAAATCCAGTCCGCGGAGGTCCCAGAGGCGGGGCCGGGGCGGGCGTGGCGTGTGCAAGGCGTTGTTGAAGCGAAGAACGCGTTGGGGGTGCCGTTGCGGCACAAATGGGAGGCGTTCGTCGTCGAACGGGAAGAAACCCTTTTCCCAATCTACCTGGCAATGGAAGGCCGGGTCGTATTCGGCAGCAGAGAAGCCTTGGTCGAGGCCGGCATCAAGGCCGAGGGCAAGGAAGAACCGGCCCCAGAATCCAAGGCGATTCCGACGCCTCCCGCGGAAATGCGGGAATGGACGGACGCCAGCGGCCAGTTTCGCATACAGGCGCGATTCGGCGGCATGGCGTTCGGCAAGGTGAGGCTCGAGCGCACGGACGGGCAGGTCATTGAGATCGCAGCCGAGAAGCTCAGCGAGGAAGATCGGGAGTGGATTTTGTCTAGGCGTTAGGTCAGCCGGATCGGAGCGCGTCCAGGACGCTACCGCATCGGCCGGCGGCGGCGTGGAGCATTAGCTCGAGCGCGGCCGCGGTGTTGTCGCCGTCGAGCCCGGCCGCGGTCGCGATCCAGGCGGCCAGCGGGGCCATGGCAGCACGGCCCCGCTCAGATTTGCGCAGTTGCGACACGGCCTCGGGAATGGTCATGTCTCGGCTCATGGGGTTCTCCTAGCGTTTGTCTGCGTGGCGGCGGAGCCAGGCGGCGAGACGCTTGGCGTGGGCGGGGCTGGGGTTGTCGATGCCGGATCGCCAGCGCCAGAGCGTCTTCGTCGGGACGCCGAGAAACTCGGCAACCACGGCCCCGGAGATCACGCCGGGCTTGCGGTGGTTCTGCAGCAGGTACTCGAGTCGCGCCAGTAGATCGGCGGCAGGCGGGTTGCGCCGCTTGCCCTCCGGCCAGTGGCCCCGACCGTCGTCGCGTTGGGATTTCATGTGCGGAGCCTCCGGTTCTTGCGGTTGTGGGGCGGGCTGGCCAGATCGTCGGTAGTGCAGCCCAGGGCGGCGGCTATCGCGCGGACGGTGCCGAATCGGGTATCGTCCAGCGTTTCCCGGTTTTCGACCTTGCTCCACAGGGGCTGCGAGATGCCGGCCGCGTCGGCGGCCTCGGGTTGCGTTAGCTCGAGCGCGAGGCGGCGGGCCAGGATCGTGTTGGCGGATGGGGCCATGGTTATCCTTTCCAGGGTTTGAGGCAGGGGAGGCTGGCGACGCGGCGCCAGTGGCAGAGGCGTTCCAGGGCCTTGTGGGGCTTTCCCTTCCGGCATTCCCAGACGCTACACACCCAGTCGCGACCGGCTGGCGGTTCGGCGGGGAGTAGGTCGAACGATTCGGGCGACAAGTGCAACGCGAAAGGGTTGTCGCTCATATCTTCCCAGATGATTTCTACGGCCTCCTGCAGCTCCATACGAGGCCAGGGGCCGCGCGAAAGGATGCAGTACTCGGCCGTTCTCATATCGACGATGATGCGCCGTAGGGCGCGGGGCACCAGCACGCGAATGGCGCCGGCGTTCACGCTCACGTAGAGCTTGCCGGCCTCTTCCATGGCTAGCGCCCAGTAGTTCGTAGCGGCGATGTCTTGGCCGTCGTTTTCAATGATGATGTCCATCGGGGCCCTTTCGTTTCAGCCGTCGCCTTGGTGTATGGCTCGCAGGCGGGCGTCCTCGCCGGCGGCCTGGTCGCGGAATAGCTCGTGCGCGTGTAAGGCTTGCTGCACCTGGAACAGCAGGCCCCGCAGGTTTCGCGGCAATTCCTGTTCGTGTGCGTACAGCCATTCCTGCATTTCTGCCGCGTCTACGAAGGCAGCGCGGTTGAAGGTTTGTTTCATGTACGCGGCTATAAATGCGTTGGGGTCGGTAACGTGCTTCTTCGTCATTGTCTCGCCTTTCGTGGTTGGGCGGGGCCCGGTAGCCGGGCCCCGCGTGGTGTCTGTTAGTCGTCCTCGCCGGCGACCAGGTCGCCAACGGGCTCGTCGGCCTCTCGGGACGCGGCTACCTCAGAGCGGAGCCGAGCGGCCTCTTCGGGGTCCACCAGTTCGATGGCGACGTGGACGGCTTCGGCGTGGCAGTCGGCCAAGGGCTGCCGATACCAGGCCTTCGGAGTCTCGACCCGAAGTGAGACGCCCTCCAGAGTCGCCGGGTCATCGAATTGGAGCCAGACGCGGATGCCGCGGACGGGCTTTCCGTCCTTGCGAATCTCGGCGGACGCGCCGAAGTAGAAGCGTTCGGCCGTTTCACCCCGGCCCCACCAGCGGCCGGCAAACGTTCGGTCGCCCGGGCAAGCAGTCGCGGCGAGGCGGTCGGCGAGTTGGTCTTGAATCTCCGTCGTTGTGTAGGTCTTTGCGGTCATCGGGTCCCTTTCGTGTTGGTGTTTTGTTCCCTCAACTCTCTCACTATTATACAGTATCGGCATATAACGTCAAGACATGAAACCGAAAAGAAAAAGGGTTTTACACACCTTTTACATTGGGGCCCTGGTGGGGGAGGGCGGGCGTTGGCCGGCGGGAAGAGACAAGGCGCAAGAAGGGCCGTTTTACCCGGGGAAAAAGGCCCATTGGGCGACACACCCGGTGGAGAAATCAGAGGGGAACCGCGGGGACGAGCTCGGAGGCGATGGCGAAATCAGGGTCGAAATGGTGGTGCGTGGTAACGTACCAGCCTGTCGTCCCTGTGGCCTCGTTGTAGTCGCCGCCAGGAGGTGGTAAGCTGCGGCGTCGCTGGATATTGATATACGTCGAACCTTGGGGCGGCAATGGGTCGCCAAGGCCATCGGCTTCGAAGGTGATCGTGGTATCTGTGCGAGCCGTTACGGTGGCAAATGTGGACCATCCGCTACCGTAAATGCGTACCGTGAGACCAACGTCCATTAGATGGAATGTCGCGCCGGCGGCGGCCAGGTCGAGCGTGCCGACGGTATCGCTCACGCGCGAGACGAGGGTAGCGTACCCGCCGTCGTAGTCCGAGTAACCTTGCCAGGTAGTCTGGTTTGTGGCGTGGTCGTAGGCTGTGATTTGCCCGGAAAAGGTGTGATAGGGGCCGAAGGTGCAACTGAAACCGACGCCAGGCGCGTTTGGGAAGAAGCCGTCTGGGACCGTCCAGCCGGCGGCGCGCGGTGGGAATTGAATCGTCGCCGTCCATTCGCCCGTGTCGTAATCCGGAAATGTGCGATCCAGGATCGTGATAGGGGGATCAGTCGCAGCATCCCAGGCGAACAGCAGTTTATACGGTGCGCAAATCGATGCGCGGTCAAAGGTGATATGGTCCGCCGGGCCATCTGCGCGCATGGGGCCGGTCCGCCAGTCAATTGGATCGAGCCGGGCGGCAAGGACCAGGTTGTCCGTCGTCGTGACGTGGGGGCCGTAAAGCGCCTTCGCGTCGGCGTTGAAAATCCGGGCGGTTATGAGGGCGGCTTGGTCGTCGTGTTCGGTGACGATGGTCACCGGATAAGGGGTCATTAGGTCCCCTTCATAGATGCCAGGATGGGCGTCGCCCCCGGAAAACGACACCACAGCACCGGATACCGTAGCCGTTGCACCACTCAGCCCGGTGCCAATGTTGATCAGGTCACCTGTGCGGATGCCATGATTCGCGTGTGGAAAGGTTATTTCCCCGGCAGTCAGGCTGTACCAGGCGGTCTGCTTCCCAACAACAGCAGGGCAGTCGCGGATGGCCCAATCAAGGGCCAGGGTATCGTCGGGAGCTTCGCCAGAGGTCCACCCAATCCAGTCCCATGCCGGATCGTCGCAGGCCCAATACGATGCCTGAGCAGGTCCGGAACCGTCCCAGTTATGCAGCAGTCCCCAATCGCCGGCGAAGAGCGGCCAGTTGGAAACGGACAAATCGACACGGGCCGGAAACACAATATCGTGCATGGTGGGCGATGTTGTGCGTCGATCAGGAGCGTAGCGATTCGTGTAGTATTCCAGGAGATACGGGGTGCCGAGAGTGTCCACGGCTGGCAAGGCTGGGCCAGAAGTGAGCCTACCGGTCAGGGTGCGTGCGTCAAGGTCGATAGCCTCAATCAAGACCGAGTAGTTGTAGTACCCTGCGGTTGGAGCGCCGGCAAACGGTAAATCGTTTATGCCCGTACGGGCTCCAACGGCCCAATACCAGCGGTTGCCCACGGCGTATTCCATTTCCGCCTCACGACTAGGCCAGCAACCGGGCGGTAGCGACCACACGCCTTGGGTATCACTTGTGCGCGTTATTAGCGTGGCGTGAGGCCCAATGGTGGGACCGTAAATCGCACGAATTTGCAGGTCGCCGGAGGGTGCAGCAAGGCCGAGTTTGCGTGTGCCACGCAGTTTTACCGGCGCCCCGGTATAGAGTTCAGTGGACGAAGTCGGAAGGGTGACAGACGCACCTAGAATGGCGTCATTGTCTCCGTAATCACCTAACGGCGGGTCCAGTCGCACTTGAAACTGGAACATGTCCCGCTGTCTATGTTCGCTGTCCGCGCGGTCCCACAAGTATAGTTCGCGGCTCAGTTGGGTTTCTTCGCCGTCGGTACGGTCGATCAGGCGCAGCCGGAAATAGAGTTTGTCTTCCTCGGGGTCAGGGTGTTCGATGAGGGCGTATTCGGCGGCGAAATAGTTGTCGGCGTCCTGGTAATCTACTAGCAGGCGAATCGTATCGCCGGCCTCGTGTGTGTGCAGGTAGTACGGCACCACGGCGACGGCCAGCATGTAGTGATCGAGCCAGGTCCCCCAGGTGTGCGTTTCCAGGCCGGTCCACATCAGCGCGGGTCTGGACGTCGGCGAGAGACACCGGATTGGCTGGCAGTCTGTGGCGACGAGTTGGCCGGCGGGCGGGTCGTCGCCCTCGGGGATCGTGGGCTGTGGAAACCGGTAATTGGGCCTGACTGCACTGTCGGCACGGAGCGCAGCACACAGCGGCATGCAATCGACGGCGACCCCGACGGAGCCGGACTTGGCCGGCGAGATTGTGACGGTCGTGTCGGTAGCGGCGGTAATCGCGTAATGCGTGCTGCCGATCAGCAGGCGGTCGGCGGTGGTCAGGCCGTGATCGTCCTCGAAGTCGAGCCGTGTGGCGTCCGTCAACTGAGCGCCGATTTCGCCGCGCTGCTGTGGCCCGGAAAAGCCGTACAGGCTGGTGTAAGTGGAGGCGTAGGGTGCATAGAGCGCGAAGTAGAGCGTTCCGCCGGGGCGCTTGATGGCAATGTAATTCGTTCCTTCGGCCGGCAGGGGATCGCCGAAACCGCCTGAGATTGTGATCAGCGTATCGTCGACGCTATCAATGCAGACGGCCTTGCGGTAGCCACCGGACCAGGTCAGGTCGATCAAGTCGTCGGCTTCCAGGCCGTAATCTTCCGGCAGCGTGATGACGCCGGCCGTGTCGCTGGTGCGCGTGGTCAGGCGGTTTTGCCAGGAGCTTGATATCTCCAGCGGCCAATAGTGGTAGGACGGCACGGTCACGTCGGTTAATTCGATCAATTCGCGTTCGTGCTCGTCATCCTCTACGGCGATAACCCGGACGGGCGTCTTGTGTCGCCAGCCGGGGTACGAGTTGGTGCGAGAGAAGAAGAGGCGGCCCCAGTGGCCAATACACAACGGGTGTACGTCATTTTTCACACGGAACAGGGCCGACGTATTGCCGGTCCATTCGATCCATTCCAGGGCCCATCGGAACCGCAGACAGTGATGCCAGCCAGTGATGCCGTCGTGGGTGCCCCAGACCCAGCGGGCGCGGCCCGGGTAGGCGGCGGGCTCTTCAGCTACCAGGCTCAATTCGCCGGTCTCGGTCCGCCAATAGGGCGGCAGGTCCTCGCGATAGGTCAAATCGAGATGGAGCCCCGTTACCGGCGGGAGCCCTGGGCCGTAGTAGCTGCCGTAATTGCTCCACGGGTACGCATCAGGTAACGGGCCCTGCTGGACGTTTGGGTTGGCGGCGGCGTAACGCCAGATCTGTGCGGGGTACGGGTCGGCCATGGCTCAGGTCGTGTAGGCGTTCACCACGTAGTAGCGGTCGTATGCGTCGGCCTTGGCGGCTTGCACAAGGGTGCCGGCGGACAAAATGACGTTGTTGTGTAGCAGATAGTCCCACACGGTGATCGTCTCGTCGCTGGCCACGGGCGGGTGGGCGTCGGGGCTGCCGGGCACCATTTTCTGGGCCTCGGCCGATCCGCCCGGCGCGAGGTCCTCGGTCAGGCGGGCGAAGAGCCAGAGATGGGAGCCTCCACCAGGCCGTCGCGGGACGCGGAGGTCGTGACGGTGCGCGCGGTGGGCGTCTGCCACGTCCAACATCGTGTTGAACGATTCGGCGGCGATGCGGACCGGTTGGCCCTTCTTGGCGCGGCGTTGCAGCGGCATCATTCAATCCCCAGGTTCGCAAAATCGGCCGTGTGGTAGACCTGTTCGACGTACACGGCTTCGGGCTTGTTCTCCGAATCGTACTTACACCAGAGGTAGTCCCAGCCGTGCTTGAGGATGTCGGACCATTCGCCAACCACCAGGTCGTCGCGGTTTTCGCTCGCGGCAAACTCGTAGGCGATTTCCCAGATGGGCACGCCCCTGTCGTCCCAGGCGGTGGTTGCGCCGCGCGCGCCCTGGAACAGGACTTCCTCGGCGGCGAAGGACCGCCACGGATTTTGGTTTACCTTTCCGGTTAATCGAAACAGCGCGGCCTTGTAGGCGTCGGTGACCAGCTCGCCGGGTACGCGGTAGGTTTCGGACCACGTGAAAATCGGGCTGGTGATGTCGACGCCCTCGACACCGCTGTCGGTAACGCCGATCGCGCCTTTGTAGTCGGTGGCGTCGGACGGATAGCGGCCGCGCGTCTGAATGGACTGCGTTGTATGGTGCGTTCCGCCACCGGTGGCAAACTGGTAGTCGCCCCAGTCGGCGGCCGGCACATCCGATGAGTATTCTGCCTGGCAGTCCCAGGCATCGTCGGCTTGCGGGTCCAGCTTGTAGCCCTGGAGTCGCAATACGCGGCCGGTCGATTCCTGGATGGTGGCGGGCGCGCGGGCCAGCAGGAGGGCCCGCACAACGGCCTCGTCGGTGGCGCCGTCGATCGTCCAGTTCCGGCGCTGCGTGGAGTGGTCGCGGTGCGTGGCGCAGGCGCGCGAGGTCGGCAGTTCGCGGACTATGAGAGTCATTCAAATACCGGCAGGTGGAGTTTGTCCATAAGGTCCTTGATGGCCCGCCAGGTCCCCTCGGTGGCGACGGCCGTTCGGCGGGCGTGGTCGTCGGTTGAGCCCATGCCGGCGACGGCGGCGGCGGAGAAGGTGCCGCGGATGCTGCCGGAGGCGGCGCGCCAGCCCTCGGGGTCCAACTCGGGCATGTCGGGGCCGGAGCCCAGCGTGGAGTGGTCGCTGCGGGCCGTGTCGGCGGCCTGGCGGGCTGCGGTCAGAGCGTCTTCCCATTCCGCCCGGGCCCGGGCCAGGTTGGCGGCGGCGTCCGAAGCGGCGTCGCGGTGCATCGCGTCCAGGGCGGCCATAGTGGCGGCTTGCTCGGCCCCCAGGCCTGCGAGGGTCTCGCGGTGTTCGGCGTCGATCGCGGCGCGTTGGGACTGGGCTCCGGCGTCGCGTTGCTTCTGGCGTCGCTGGTGGTCCTCCTCAATAATCGCCTGAATCTCGGCCGGGTTCGATCCTTGGGCCTTGGCGATCATCCACCCGATACCTTTGGCGATTGTCGTACTCGCCGCGTCCCAGGCGGTGGTCAGGCTTGTGGTTGTGGCCAGCCAGGCCTTTTGAATGGCGGCCGTGGCGTCGGCCCAGATGACGCGGACACCGGTCCACAATTCGGTGAATATGCGGGCGGCGGAAAACTTGAAGTCGGTCCACATCTTGGTGAGCGTGTTCGTGCCGTCCAGCCAGGAAACCTTCAGCCCGGCCCACAGCACGTCGGCGGCCTTCTGGAAGTCGCCTGCGGACATGGCGTCTTGGATGCCGCGGAAGGTCGCGGCCACGTCGGCCCCCAGGGCCGTGGCGTCGTCGGCCATGGCACCGAAGGCGGCGCGGCTGCCTTCGGAGGCGTAAAGGGCATAGGCGGTCAAGCCAACCAGGCCGGCAGTAACCAGGCCCAACGGGGACAGCAGCGCGAGCGCGGCCACCTTCGTTACGGCCAGGCCGGCGGCGAGCCCGGTGGCGGCGAACCCGGCGGCGGTCAGCGCGCCCCCGGCCGTTACAAGCACGCCCCCCAGCGCGATCAGGCCGGCGGCCCCGGCGGCTATTTGAACGATCAGGGCGGAGTGTTCGCGGACCCAGTCGATCGTCTGCGTTATGAGCGGCGCCGTGCGGTCGGCCAGGTCGGTAAGCGTTGGGGCGAGAGCGCCGCCCACTTGCACCGACAGGCGTTTGGTGGTCGAGGTCAGGCGGAGCCAGGCGTCGGTCAGCGCGGCCGCGGCCGTCGCGTCTTCCTGCGTCATGACCAGGCCGAGGCGCTTGGCCTCTTCCATGGCGGCGGCCAGGCCTCGGGCCCCGTCGTTGAGCATCGGCAGCAGGGAGGTTCCAGCACGGCCAAACAGGACTTGAGCCAGCGCGGCCTTTTGCGTGTTGTTCTCCAGTTCACTTAGCGCGGTGGCCGTCTCCATGAAGAGGTTTTCGGTGGTCTTCAGGTTGCCGGCGGAATCCTTCACGTCGACGCCCAGTTGCCGGAAGGCGTCGCCGGTGGACGTGCTGCCGGCCGCGGCGTCGAAGGCGGCGCGTTGGAGCCGGCGGATACCGGTCTCCATGTTGGCAATGTTCGTGCCGCCCAGTTGTGCGGCATGGCTGAGGGCGGAGACGAATTCAGCCGACGCGCCGACGCGTTTGCTCATCTTGTCCACGTCGTCGCCGGCGGCGGCGAAGGCCTTCGCCGCCGCCAACAGCGGCCCAAGGATCGCGCTTCCGGCGGCGGCCGTGGCCAGGCCAATCTTTGTGACGCTCGCGCCCCACTTTTTAAGCTTGGCCCCTGCGGCGTTCAGCGCGCGGCTTAGCGGGTTGTTGTCCCCGTGGATTTCGACCCACGCTTTGCCCGCGGGAATGCCTCTGCGTCCAGCCATCAGGTCATCCGATCACGCCGCGCAGTTCGGTCGGTTTGACCCGCTCGGTCGGCTGCGCGGCGGCGTGGCTTGGCGGGTCGGGGTGGAAGTAGGCTGGAGTCTTGGCGGGCGTGTTGGGGCCTCGCAGCATGTTGTGGAGTTTGGCGAGTAAGGCGGCCGTGTGGCTCCAGTCGTACTGTAGGCGATAGCGGGCCATGTGGGCCAACTCCCGGAGGCTGTATGGGTCCGGATTCATCCGCAGGACCGCGGCGTATTCGGCAACTACGTCCCAGCCGTCGGCGCGGCGGTCTGGCGGAGCGTCGCCAGTAGGGTCTTCCGTTTCCCCGCTAGGTGCGCATCCAGTTCGGCCTGGGCTTCTGGGTCGTCGATCAGCGCGCGATTGGCGGCCACTTCGGCGGCCACCAGTTCCCCGGCTTTCTCCAGGGCCCGGACCAGGTCGTCGCGCCGATCGCGGAAAAAATCCGTGAGGGCTTCCCTTAGCGCCGTTTCGGCCGCGAGCGCGGCGGGGCCGTCGAGCGCGCGGAGAAAGTCGTCTTGCGACATGCCGGCCTTCTCGATCTGGTCGGCAGTCAGGAGCCAGATAAGGTCGATCACCGTTTCTGTGTTCAACAGGCGTTGGGCCAGGGGCGGATCGTTCGCGTCCGGGTTCAGCAGGTCGACGATGCCGGCGTTCTTGATATGCCGGGCCGCGCCGATCGTGACGGCCAGCGTCCAGACGCGGCCGGTGGAGTCTGTGAAGTGAGGCATGGCGTGGTTGGGTTAGAGGGCGGAATCTTGGAGCAGGCCGACCGTGACAGTGAGGGCGGCGGCGGCGTATACGTCGAGCGTCAGGACGCCGGACAGGTCGGCCAGCGGCGAGGCGGTGGTTTGCTCGTTGTCCCAGCCGGCGTAGCCGCCGGCCGGCAGGTCCATCAGGACGGAATCGGAATCGTCGCGGAAGACTAGCAGTGCGTCGCCAGTGTCTTCGCCGGCGGCGGCCAGCGCAACCAGTTGCGCGGCGGCGAATCGCAGGTCGTTCCGCGCGCGCTTGCAGGCCGTCAAGACGGTACCGGAAGCTGGGAGCGCGTCGCCTTGGCCGGTGTCGTCGTTGTGGACCGTTACGGCCAGGCCGTCCACGTCGTTGACGATTAGTTCGGCGCGGCGGCCCCCGGCCCAGAACACGGCGAGCACGTCGCCAGCTTCGAGGTCGGGTGTGTCGTCGAAGGCAAACGTGTGGAGGCTGTCGTAGACGTTTAGCCCTCCATACGTACACGCGGCGGGCGTGGCGCTGGGGAATTGTCCGCCTTCGTGCGCGGTCCCGTTGAGGGTCTTTGTGGATTGAATGGACAGGCCGGCGATAGCGGCGATATAGTTGACGGATGCGGTGAGCATGGGTGTTCTCAGGACGGGCTGGAAAAGGACAGGTGAGACGCGCAAGCGGCCGTACTAGACCCAGACGGGGCTGCGTTTGTCGGTATTGAGCGCGAAGGAGAGGCTCATAGTGAGGTCGCCTTCGACGGGTTCGGAGCGCTCAAACTTCGTGACCTCGTAGTCCGCGATCCAGCCGTGCCCCTGGTCGTCGAGCGCGGCCAGAGCGATCGGCGTGTCGTTGTAGTACGCTTGCCGGATCGCGGTAAAGCCGGCGTCGGTCGGGTCGTAGAGCAGGGCCACGTCAAGCGCGAGATTCTTGCACGTGGTCTTTTTGCCTTTCCATTTGACTCCGCGCCGGACGCGGTCGATGGTTTCCTTGTCACCGGAGACGGTAACGTCTTGCACGTTTTGGAGCGTGGTTGCGGGAGTGGTGTTGACGGCGCCGTACTTCAAGACGGCGTCGAGTCCTACGCAAAACGACATGGCGGGGTTTCCTTAGTGGACGGTGGCGTCCCAGAGTCTGGGCAGCCGGGGGCGGAGGGATTCGAGGGCGGGGCCCATGAACGGGCGGGCGGGATAGCGACGGCCGCGGAACCGGCCTCCGAACTCATGGGCGGCGCCGGACGGGCCGACGAACTGCACGGCCGGCCCGATAATGGCGTTGGTCTCGGCCACGTCGAACAGGATGCCGGTCTTTAGCCGTTTCGTTTTGGTGTGGGGCGGTTGGCCCGCGGTGCTTGGCTTTTTCGAGCAGCGAATCGATCGGATCGCGGCCTTACGCACGAGCGCGGCGGCGTGTTGGAGGTTCTTCGGACGCGCTTTGTCGGCGGCCCGGCGTACGCGGGCCGGTCGGTATTGGGTTCGGACGCGGGTCGATACGCGGGTCATGCGTGCACTTGGTACGTGGCGTGGAAGACGGCCAGGAACAGGGATTGACCTCGCAGGTGGTCGGGCGACGGCGCGGCAATTACCTCATGCGCGAGCCACCGGGCGGCGGGGTAGCCGGCCAAACGTGCGTGTCGCAGCGTTGACATGAGCGAGACGAACTCGGCTTGATAGGTCTCGACGTCGTCGGCCTCGGCCACCGGGGCGGCGAAGGCGACGGCGACGCGGCCGATTTGGCGAGTGATGCGGCGGGCGGCCGGTTCTTCGCTCAGGGGGCCGTCGCCCTCGGCGTAAGCCGGGCAGACCAACACTCGCCTGGCTGTGATCTCGGCGAGGTCGGCCTCCGGCGTGTACGTGACAGCGGCGGGCGCAGCCTCGGTGTCGAGGTGGGCGGCGACGGCGGCGAGTAATGCGGCTAAATCCATTTGTGTCAGTGCATGGCGTTTGCGACGAATCCGCCGGCCAGGCCTCCCAGGAAGCCGGAGCCGGCCATAAAACCGAGCAGGGCGGCGAATCGCAGCTCGATCCGCCGGACGCGGGTCTCCAGGTTGCGGGCCGGACATTCGCGGGCGTGGGCCTCCAGGGCTACGCGGGCGGCCTCGAGGGCCACGGCCCGCATGTAGTCGGGGAGTGGGACGCTAACGGCGTTGGCTGTGGATTCGGAGGCGTGTTGCGGCATGGTCGGAATAGCGGTAGGGTTTTTCGCCGTCGGGCCTACGGACGTCGTAGCGGACGCCGGCGGCGTCTTCGATCGTGTCGCCGGCCGCGGGTGTCAGCAGTTCGCCGTCGGCGGCCAGGTCGGCGCGTTGAACGAGCCAGTCGGTGGTGTGCGAGGTAATGGCCACGCCAGCCGGGTCGAGCGGGTCGAACTCGGACTGCCCCCTTACCGCGGTGAGGCTCACGAGGGCCTCGCCGCGGCGGTAGGTGATCGGCTCGCCAGCGGCCCGGTGGAGGGCGGCGGCGAGTATCGCGGCCGGCTTCACGGCCTCAGAACAGCAGGTCCACGGAGAGCGCAGCGTCCGAGCAATCGCCGGCGGCCGAGTTGGTCGCCTTGATCCGGACGTAGCGGTCGCAGTTGGTGGGCGGGCGGAAACGGGCCGACGCAGCGGATGCGCCGGTGCCGTCGCCGGTTTGCACCAGGACGGCTTGCGCGAGGGTGCGGACGCCGGCGAACTCGGCATCGGGTGCACACTGGACGTCGTAGGTCATGGTCGCGGCGCTGCCGAGCTGTGCATTCGTCAGCGCGGGGCCGGTGATCAGTATTTCGGCGGGCGCGAGGAACTGGCCGCTGGACGGAATCCGCAGGTCCAGGCCGTCGCTATAGACGGCGCCGGCCTCGGCAGGGAGCGCCTTCGACACGTGGAACTCGGCGTCTTTGACTTGGTACATGGTTTGGAGTCCTAAAGGTGGGGGCGGAGTATGGAAAACGGGCGGGCGGCCGGAGCCGGCGGAAGATGAGACCGCGCGGCCCCGGCCGTGGCACGGGCGGGACGGATCAGAGCGTCAGGGGCTCGGTGTCGGCGATGGCGTCGGTCACGGCGATCGGCACGCCGTAGGCATCCGACGGGATCGGGGCCGGGGCGCCGGTCGCATTGGTAGCGGTCCGGCTCTTGCGCAGCTGTTCGCGACTTCGTCGCGTCATGAGCATGACGTCGGGCACGATGCCGGCGGGGAACTTGCTCAGGGCCTCGGCGAGGATGTCGTCGTCGAGGGTGCAACCGGCGTCGGCGGTCAGCTTTTTGATCCGGACCACCTTGGTTCGGTTGGCGACTTGCAGACCGGGACGCATGAGCAGGTCCTGGACGTATCCGGTCAACGGGTTTCCGGCGTCGTCGCGAATGGTCTCGATGCGCGGATCAGACACGGCCAGTTCACCGCCTTGACCGAGCACCCAGGCGACGGAGTCGATGCCCCATTTGACGAGCCAGACAGAGGTACCCGTGTTCGGCGTGGTGCCCTCGGCGTCGACCACGCGGTCGGCAGCGTCGTAGCTGTCGATCAGGCCGGGGAAGGCCTTGGCGTCGCCGAGGGTTTCGTGGCGGCCGTAGTAGAAGCACTTGGCCAGCGTTTGCATGGCCCCTTCGAGGATGCCGGCGGCCTCGGTGGCGATGAAGGCTTCGGGGCCTTCTTCCGAAGCATCGGCGACGGCCTTGTCGCACTCCCAATAGGGGTTGCAGATATAGGTTTCGACCAGGCGGTTGGCGTAGGTCGATTTGACAACGGCGGTCCCTTCGTTGGCGTCGCGGAATGGGACGGTCGGAACGGAGGTGCGGACCTTCGTGCGGTAGTTTAGGCCCCGGATCGTCCGCCAGTGGCCGGCGGCAATTTCGGGGTGGGCTTGCATAACCTCCTCAATCAGGCCGGCAGCGGAGTCGGCACCGTTGAGAATGGCAATATCCAGCAGCGTTGGGCGGGTGAGCATGGAGACCTCGGCGATAAGGGAGCGGGATGGCGGGAAAAGGAAGCGGGGCGGGGCAGGTCAGTTGCGGCCGGGCAGTCGCAGGCCGAGCGCAAAGCTGGCCAGCCGCGTGGGCAGGGCGTTTTGCAGTTGCTTGGCGGATCGGCCCGAGGCGGTCTGGTTGGGCTGGTTGGGTTCGCCGTCGGCAAACTCGGCCGGCTCGGAGTCGCCCAGCTCGGCGCCGATGGCGGCCAGGCGTGTGCGGAGCTGGTCGTTCTCTGCGGCCAGGTCTCGCGTAAACTCGGCGCGGGCGGCTTCGAGCGACAAACCGCGGACAAAGTACGCGGCGCCGCGGGTCTCGCCAAACTCGGCAACGAACGCCGCGCCCTCGCGAGCGCGTTGTTCGGTGGCGTCGGCCGGCGGCGGATCGCCGGCGGCCTGGTCGTCGATCTGGTCGACGGGTTGGGCCTCCGGGGTCGGTTCGTCGGTGGCGGGCGGGGCTGCAGCGTCGCCGTTTTCGGCGTCGGGATCCGGCGCCGCTTCATCCTCCGGCGTTTCGGCGGGGTCGTCGTCGGATTCGGCTGCAGGATCCACGGCGGGAGCGGTGAAGCGGGCGGCGGCCGGGTTGGAGCGGCAAAACTCCGTGTGCGTGTGCTTGTCGTAGCCGTGGGGACAGATGGCCACCCCGCGCAGGCTCCACTGGCGGAAGATCAAGAGCGGGCCTTCCAATAGCCGGCCATTGACTTGGGCGGTGGCCCCTTGGCTCAGTTGCTCCACTACCAGCCCGTCGTCGAGGTCGAAGGCAATCGAGGCCTCGTAAGGAACGCCGGCCTTGTGGTTGGCCAGGATTTCGCGGGCGCGGTCCGTTGTGAGCACGAGCTGACCATCACACCATAGGGCGTCCTCGCGGTGTTCAAAGCCGTCGAGGAAGCCGACGATCTGGTCGTCGTCGTGGCAGTAGTCGAGGGCAAGGCGCTCCTTGTGGACGTTGCAGCCGTCCAGATCGTGGACGCATCGGCCCCAATACCAGTGGTCCAGCGGTTCGGCGGTGCGCGCGGCGATGTGGACAGGCACGGCGTCGGTTTTGTCGCCGGCGACGAACTCACAGGGCGCGGCGAAGTGGCGAGCGGGCTCGGGAACGGAGATTTGCGCGAGGTCGAGGGTTGCGGGCATTATTCGGCTTCCTTTTGTTTGGGCTTGGCGCCTGGGGCGGGTGGCAGAGAGTTGATTTTCTCGCGTGCCTCGCGGACTTCCGTTACTACGTCGTCGAAGTCGATCTTCTGGCGTTTGAGCACGCGCTGAGGGGAGGTAAGGCAGTTATTGATGGCCTCGACGTCGGCCTTGACTTCTTGCAGTGGATTGATCCACGGCATTTTTTGCGGCAACCACTCCCACACCAGGTCCTGCAGCGTCCAGCCGCGTGGCAACTCAAACGCGCCGTCGAGAATGGCCATCTGCAGGCGCCAATAGGTGAGGCGGTCAAGAAGCTCTTGGATTTCCGCCTGCTTGTCGCGGGCGGATAACTCGTAGAGGATCACGGCGCCGCGTGCGCCGGAGAAGTT
>JAAYXS010000168.1 GCA_012515775.1 Phycisphaerae bacterium | reverse complement strand
TTGATCTCGTCGGCGATGACTTCGACGACCCACAAGCCGCCGGCCGGGTTCTGCACGAATACGTTCTCCACCGTGTCTACCGTGTTGGCCGTCCCACCCGGCGTGGAGTAGTTCCCGGTCAGCAGACCGTGGTTGCCCCAGTAGACCTGGCCGTTGGGATCGATCACGCGCAGCGTCAGGTCGTTGATGCGGGCCATGGCGGCCGACGGCGAGCCCGGCGGGTCGGCGTAGACCAGCGTGGCCTTGAATTCCGGCTCACCGGCCTCGACGTTCAAGGCGTAGGTCATGCTCTGCAGCTCCTGGAGCACCTCCGACTCGTTAATGATGAACATGCGCTCGCGGCGGTCATAGATGTTCCGCAGGCTCGGCCAGCCCCACCCCTGGTGGATGCGCGTCAGGTCAGCGCTGCCGCCGGAGAATGGATACTGCTGGGCATTGTTGATCAACACCGCCTTGGCGGTCGTCATGTGCGGGCGGTTTTCAAATACGGTCCCGCCCGGAATGACCTCGTTTCCAAAAATGCCGTCGGCCCACATCTGGAAGAACAGACCGGCGTGGCCGGCAATGATTGGGGTGGCACCGCTGGTGCCGCCAAAATTGTCGGTGTATGCGGTCGTGCCGCCGGTAGTCGTCGTGCGAATGCGGTCGTAATACGCGCATAGATCGGGCTTGATACGCCCGTCAGATGCCGGCCCCGTGCTGGCGCCGCCACACCAGCAGTGGGAGCTCGGGTCCAGTGCGTCGTAGTGGTAAATACCGCCGCCCGACAGGATGTTCTTCGCCCAGGCCTGCGGGCGCGACAGCGTGCTGCCCGTATTGCTCTGAGACTGGCAATGCAGAATGTCGAAATCGAACAGCATCGCGTCGGTATCGGCGGAGTCAGTTGTGTAGTTGGAAACCTGCGGGCTGCCAACGCTGGCCGTTTCGAACACGCAATAGTACGGGGCCTGCACTTGTTCGGCGGTATGCTGATACCGGCTCGGGCCGGTCAGGCCGATGGTGTTATAGTCGCCGATGATGCCCTGTCCGGCCGGCAGCAGGCCGCGTGCGTTCGGATCGCCGGTGCCGTCGCCGAAACAGATGCCGGACGTAGAAGCGCCGTGTGAATCCGTGCCGCACGTGCCATGCTGAATGAGGGGGCGCGACTGGAAATCCACGTGCGAGATGTTAAAGCCGGCGTCGAAGACTTCACCGCGCACGCCGTAGCCGTCATAGCCCTCGATGGTTTCGATGTAGTTCGCCCCTCCGTACTCGCGGGCAATGTGCATGTCCTTCTCGTACGGTCCCCAGCGATCCACGAAGTGTACTTCGTCCCAGGTGATTACCTGCCGGAGTTGCGCGGGGGTGAGAGTGGCGTGCAGCATGAACTTACCGGCATCGACCATGTTCACGGTCCCGCCGATGGCTTTGATGCGCTTGGCCACCGCTTGCTTTTGCTTTAGCCCGGACTCGAAAACCATGATGTTGTACCGCTGGAAGGGGAACAACTCCTCGAGGTTCGAGCGGTTGTCGCGCAGTACTTCCTCGATCCGGTAACCGGGCTCGTACGCGCCCACCCAGCGTACAAACGGCAGCGCCGCCACCGCCGCCCGCGTGTCCGGATTCATGTGAACGACGTAGGCATAGTTCGGAATGAACTGGTACACCCGGCCGCCCAGTTCCTCAATCTGCGCCCTGAACTCCGGCAGTATCTGCGTGACAAACTGAACGATGAAGACGTTTCCGCCGCGGCCGAGGTCCGCCGCCACCGCCGGCACGGATTTGCCGGGATCGAACTGCGCCGCGCGCAGCATGATGTCGTAGTTGGCCTGGCGTAGGCGGTCGACGCGCTGACCGTCGAGACTGATAGCGAAGAACGGAACTGTGCCGGAGTCCGTGC
The DNA here is from genome assembly GCA_012515775.1 of Phycisphaerae bacterium. GTDB lineage: Bacteria > Planctomycetota > Phycisphaerae > UBA1845 > Fen-1342 > JAAYXS01. The sequence goes on along the minus strand of JAAYXS010000168.1, from coordinate 5,070 downwards.
TCTCGTTCCACAGCACCAAAACGGCCGGTGAATTCGGGACCGTCACTGCGCGCTCGCCGCTGACGCGATTGGGCGTGGCGTGAAACGCCGCGCCGGCGTCAAGGGCCAACTTGTACTTGGCCCCGTCAAAGCTGACGCCCACCCCGGCCCAGGCTGTCGCGGCCAGCGCGCTCGCCAACAGTACCTGAAGAAGATACATCCTGCTCGCTCTCACCACATGCTCCCTTCGATTCCGGCGGGCCCGTTCACCTCGCCTCCAAGACAAACATGAAATTTGCGATGTAGTACACGAATGTCGGGCGCGCGATCGTAGCCCGAGGGGTTGAACCTTCTTCCCTTCCGTTCAAGGGCTTGCCTCCAGCGCTTGCCCGAGCTTATTTATCATACCGGACGACCCCCCGTGGACAAAGCCAATCTTCCACCAGGCAGTTCCCTTCCCGCCGCGTGTTCCAGCCTCCAGCCTCGCTTCTGCGGGTCCGGCAGGTCCACCGTGTCTTTAGCGTCCGAATATCACCGCCTACGGGAAACCGTCAGGGCGCGGCAGGCTGCGATACTCGTAAATTTTGATCTCCGTCGGCGCTTCTCCGGGCGCGCCCGCGACGCCGAAGGACAGGTCCAATTGCGACCCCAGCATGGAGTGAAGTTCTTCCATGAACGTCGCCGGGCGCGGCGGCGTGGTCATCAGCAGCGTATCGATCGCCAGGTACGTATTCGGGCGTGCCTGTGATGCCAGGAATTCGGCCAATTCCGGCACGCGTCCCTGGTACCATGGCCACTCGGCGAAGGTGCGGTCGGCGCACAATGCGACGCGGTGCAATCGGCGGTTGCCGATCAGCAGGGCGTCGGGCGAGGTGTTCTCCGAGAACCAACGGGCCGCCGCACGAACGTGCTCATGCCCGCGATTGACCGGCTGGAGCAGCCACGGCCCAGTCAGCAAAACACACAGGCCGATCATGGCCGCCACCTTGACGCTAAAGTTCGCTTGTGGCCGAATCCGCTGCGCCAGGTACACCAGCCCCGCCGCGGCTACCGGCATGACCAGTGCTGCCAACACCAGCGTGTGCCGCCGGTCCAGGTAACCATAGCTCGATTGCAGCGCGCACAACAAGAACGCGTGTAGAGCAAAGGCCGCTACCAGGATGCGACCCGGTTGTCGTCTGGGTCGCGCAAAGGCCAGCCCGACGAGCACCGGAATGGCGTACACCACGCGCAGCGCGCGGCCACACTCGTAAAGGACGTTGATTGGAATGAGCGCCCCGCGACGATCCAGGCCCGCATAGGCAACTGGTCGCGGTTCGGCCGGCTTACAGTCTTGCGGGTTTCTCAAATCCAGCGCCGCCTGCTCCTCGCCCAGTCCGAACTGCAACAATTGTGGCAAGGGTTTTTTCTTGACGAATCTGCCAGTCGCGACCTGATAGGGCCCACTGATAGCGGCGAAGACGGCCAGCATCGACAGCCCCAGCGCCAAACGCCGCCGGAGGCGCCAGTCACGCCGCAGTGCCACGAACACCAGTCCGATCACCAGCACCGCCCCGCCCTCCGGCCGCGTCAGAAAGGCCAGGGCGGATGCCGCGGCCGATCCAAGCAGCCAGCGTGCGCGCTGCTCCGACTCCAACCCCGTCGCCAGCGCGGCCAACCCGGCCAGGTATAGCGCCAGGTGCGGCGTGTCGCTCAGAACATCGGCCGCCAGATGCGAAAGGTCTGGAAGCAGGGCTGCCAGCGCGGCGGTGATTACCCCAATTCGGCGGTCGTAAGCCCGCGTCCCCAGCGCATACGCCGCCAGCAGAATTCCGATATATCCCGCCAGGCCTGCCAACCGTCCGGCCAGAATCCAGCCAGCCGCACCTTCGCTCCAGAACTGCCCACAAACCTGCCGCAGGAAAAGCATAAGGGCGGGAAATAGCGGATGCTGGTCGTAGGCCCGCAGCGCTTCGATCGGCTCGGTACCCAGCCGCTGTGCATATTCGATGAATAGCGCGCTATCGGGCGAGATCATGACTGCGGAGAAGACGTGATACGTCCACAAACCCGCGGCCACTAGGCCCACCCACACCAACGCAGCCTTGCGAACTCTGCGCTCGGTGGACGGCTGCGCTGCGGGTACAAGCACCCCAGCCGCGCTTCCTCTCGCCGGCTCGGTCGCGCGAACGGTCATGCCGTAGCTTCCGGCGGCCCGTCCTGGTCTTGAAACGGTGGCGTGCTCATCCGCCCGTCGATGGTGACTTCAACAATCCGCTGTGCAGCCCGGCCGTCGCCATAGGTATTCACTACGCACGCCATTGCCGCGTAGGCCGCATCATCGGCCAGCAGTCGCGCGGCCTCTTCGACGATTCGCGCACGCCGCGTGCCTACCAGCTTCACCACGCCCGCCGCAACAGCCTCCGGCCTTTCGGTCTTATCGCGCATTACCAACACCGGCTTGCCCAGAGCCGGGGCCTCCTCCTGGATGCCGCCCGAATCCGTCAGCACCAGGTGCGCCCGCGACAGCAAGGCGACGAATGTGGCATAGTCCTGCGGCGGCACGAGGCGCACCCGCGGGCAGCCGCGGAGAATCTCCTCAACCGGCCGCTGCACGTTCGGATTCAGGTGAACGGGGTAAACCAGGCATATGTCCTCGAAGCGTTCCGCGATCTGTCGTAGCGCCAGGCATAACTCGCGAAACGGCTCGCCGAAGCTTTCGCGCCGATGGGCCGTCACCAGCACCAGCCGCCGTTCACCCGGATCGAGTTCCGGCGGCAACTGCTGTCCGGCGACGCGCGCCTGCATCCAACGCAGCGCGTCCACCACGGTGTTACCCGTTAGAAAAACCGTGGCCGGGTCGACTCCTTCGTGCAGCAGGTTGTCGCGCGCTCGCCCCGTCGGGGCGAAGTGCAGGTCGGCCACCACGCCCGCGACGCGCCGGTTCACCTCTTCCGGAAACGGCGCCCGCTTGTCACGCGTTCGCAAGCCCGCCTCAACGTGCGCCACCTGTGCGTCACACAAAAAGGCCGTTAACGCCGCGCCCATGACCGTAGCCGTGTCGCCCTGTACGCCCACGATTTCCGGACGCACTTCATTCATGACCGGCCGCAGCGCCAGGATCAGCCGCCCAAGGAACTCGCTGGGGTCCTGCCCGCCGCGCATGAGGTTGAGATCGATGTCCGCCCGCAAGTCGAACGCGGCCAGTGTGCTGTCCAGCATTTGGCGGTGCTGACCCGTGGCGCACAGGGTCAACTCGACCTCGCTCGCACGCGCCCGGTATGCGTGTACCAGCGGCGCAAGCTTGATGACCTCCGGCCGCGTGCCGAAAACAAGCATTACGCGCTTCACGTCCGCTCCTGCCAGCCGCGCCGGCCGAACCGCTGCAAAACCCACCGCGTGGCCCGATACTAACACGCCCGCCCCGAGGTCGGAAGCCAGCCGCCCCCTAACGGCCGTCGGCTAACGGCGGCTGGCTACCGGCCGCTGGCTAAACCGCGGCTGCCTAAAGGCCGCTGGCTAAACGGCGGGTGCCATGCCCAAGCTGTAAGCGCGGGCATGCCTACGTGATAAGCACCCGCTGTCGCCCGCTATGCCCAAGCCGCGCAGCGGCGCGGGCATGCCGTCGCCAGTAGCCCAACGCGTGGCGCCGTTCCAGTAGCCCCAGCCCTGGCGCCGCTCTGTTAACCCCGCACTCGCCGCTAGACGAGGGCCTGCCCCTGCCGGGTGCCATGCCCAAGCCGGGTGCCATGCCCAAGCTGTAAGCGCGGGCATGCCCTCGCTGTGTCCGTTGTACGACCGCACTGACGGTCCGAGTCCACCGAATCTGGCCAGAAGCGAGATCCGAGCCCGCAGCGCAAGCAAGGGCACTCATCGGAGCCCGCGCAACGCGCAGCTTTCCTCTTTTGCAGCCACCCCATCCACCGTTATTATCCCCGCATTACCGGCGGCCCGGCTGCCAACTGAAGGAGGACCTGATGAAGTTGCACAAACTCGCGCTCTTGCTGGTCTCGGGTGGAACGCTCTTGTCGTTCGCCGGTTGCGGACGCTGGGCGCTTGACGTGCTCTACGTCCTGCCACAATTCGTCGAGTTCTTCCAGTCGCTGAGCGAGGCTACCGGATAAAGCCGCACTGCACCGCCCGCGCCCAGGCGCCCCGTGTGAACCGCCCGCACACGCCCCGCCCGATGTGAACCACCCGCGCGCAGACCCAGACTTCCGTGTTCCTTACTTGCTCCTTATGACTGTCTCTAAAACCAAAGGCAAGCACGGACCATTAAAGGACTTGGCAACGGCGGCGGCGTGTACTGCTACTCCTACGCCAGCCCGACGCTGACCAACTGCATGATCAGCAGCAACACCGGCCCCGGCGTGTACTGCTACGACTCGAGCCCGACGCTGACCAACTGCACGATCAGCGGCAACACGACTTCCTACGGCGGCGCCGGCGGCGAGGGCGTGCGTTGCTCCGAATCCAGCCCGACGCTGACCAACTGCACGATCAGCGATAACGCCGGCCCCGGCGTGTACTGCTACGACTCGAGCCCGACGCTGACCAACTGCACGATCAGCGGAGACACGGCTTCCGACGACGGCGGCGGCGGCCTCTACTGCGCCTTCGCCAGCCCGACGCTGACCAACTGCACGATCAGCGGAAACACGTGTTCCTCCGCCGGCGGCGGCGTGTACTGCGAGCGGTATTCTGGCCCCACGCTGACCAACTGCACGATCAGCGGCAACACGGCTTCCTACTACGGCGGCGGCGTGTGCTGCTTCGAATCAAGCCCCACGCTGACCAACTGCACGATCAGCGGCAACACGACTTCCTACGAGGGCGGCGGCCTCTGCTGCGACTACTACTCGAGCCCGACGCTGACCAACTGCATCTTGTGGGCTGATCTGCCCCAGGAGATTTACGTCTCGGGCAGTACGCTGGTCATCACCTATTGTGATGTGCAGGGCGGTTGGGAGGGGCTGGGCAACATTGACGCCGACCCGCTGTTCGTCGACCCGGACGGTCCGGACGATGATCCGGCTACCTGGGAGGACAATGATTACCGCTTGGGCCCAGGGTCACCCTGCATTGACGCCGGCGATAACAGCGCGGTGCCGC
>JAAYXS010000856.1 GCA_012515775.1 Phycisphaerae bacterium | reverse complement strand
GGCGTAAGCTCCTTGTGGGCTAACCATCAACCCAGCCCGCGGTGTCGCGTGCCGGCACATCGCTGCCCGCACAATACTGAGTACCAGAATCTGACGCTCGCAACTTGAAGCGGCGTGCACTACGATTCCCTTCGTGGTGCGAGCTAAACGTTTCCGGAAGACCCCGTGGCCCTTCAGTTTCGAACCATAACGACACGCTTTGGAGAACTGGCATTCGTGTTCGATGAGCGCGGCCTGCGGCGCGTGTTCTTGCCACAGCCTGCCGGCCCCCGGGCTCTGCGCGCTGCCGTGAAACGCGAATTTCCCGCCGCCAGGGAAGATTCGCGTCTGGCCCCACGCCTGGCCGGCCAGTTGCAGCGCTACTTCAACGGCGAGCGGATCGAATTCGACGTGCAATTGAATTTGGAGGCGGAGGGCGCGACCGAATTCCGCCGCGCGGTCTGGTTAGCCTGCCACCAAATTCCATACGGCCAAACCACGACCTACGGCGATCTGGCCCGCCGCGTCGGTCACCCCCGCGCGGCCCGCGCGGTCGGAACCGCGATGCGCTCCAACCCCTGCCCGATCATCATCCCGTGCCATCGCGTGCTCGGCTGCAACGACTGCCTGGGCGGCTATTCCGCCCCGGGCGGCCTCGAATTCAAGCGGCGCCTGCTGGAATTGGAAGGGGCAATGTTTCGCACTGCACTCAAGGAAGTTCCGGTTTGAACGCCAGCTAGCGGTGTCGAATTTTCCGGGAAAAGAGAGCGCAAATGACGGCTACCACAACCTTGAGGACGGCCGCAGATCTCGAACCCGCCCGGCGGAAGACGCCCGGGTGGGTGATCGCCTGCGTCGCGCTGTACGCGGCGGCCGTGTTTCTGCCGTTTCTCGGCACCCGCACGCTGACGCCGCACGAAGTCATGGTGACGCACCCGGCGCTGCGCATTTTGGAGGACGGACACTGGATCGTGCCGCGATTCGCCAGCGGTTTCTGGCTCGATAAGCCGCCGTTGGTCAACTGGCTGACGGCCACCTGTTTCGCCATTGCCGGCGGATTCAGCGAGTTCGCCGCACGTCTGCCGGCCGCACTCAGCGCCGTCGGTCTGTGCGTTCTCATGAGCGTACTGGCCGGCCGTTTCTTCAGCACGCGCGTTGCCCTGCTGACTGGGCTGGTTCAGGCAAGCTGTGTCTATATGTATATGCAGGGGCGGCTGGGTGAGATCGACATTGTGCTCGCCTTGCTGCTGACGGCGGCCCATGGTGTTCTTCTGTGGCATTGGGGAGGGGGCGGATTCGACCTGCCTTGGCGCGCCAGCCTGCTTTTCTACTTCCTGGCGGCCCTGGGGGTACTGGCCAAGGGACCGGTGGCGGTCGCGCTGCTCGGGGCAACTGTGATAGCGTACGCCATCTGGCGGCGGTCCTGGCGCCCGATCCGGGCCGTTCTCATCTCGCCGGGCGTGCTGGTGTTCGTGCTGGTGGCCGGCGGCTGGCACCTGGCTGCGGCGTACTCGGTAGGCGCGGAAGCCCTGCAGGAATGGAACTACAACACGATCGCCCGCTTTCTCGGCTTGCACCGCCTGGGTTCGCAATCGTTCTTCCTCTACTTCCGCGACATTCCATGGATGGTTTTGCCTTGGACGGTTGCGCTGGTGCTGGGGGCGCGCGTCCTGGCGGCCGGCTATCGCGGCCCGGATGGCACTGTGCACCGCTTTCTGTGGTCTTGGTTCTTGGGAGGCTTGGCGTTTCTGCTGCTGGCGCTGTTCAAGCACAAGCACTACGCGATTCCGATTCTGCC
>JAAYXS010000167.1 GCA_012515775.1 Phycisphaerae bacterium | reverse complement strand
TTCATGGACGAAATTGAGGCCCTGGTCCCCCGCCGGCGTTCGTCTGAATCGAGCGTCATGCAGCGCGTCGTGCCGCAAATACTGCAGGAGCTTGAAGGCTTCGACCGGAAAGCAATGCGGGCCCTGATGTTCCTCGGCGCCACCAACGAGCCGTGGAGCCTGGATCCGGCCATTCTGCGCCCGGGCCGGTTCGATTCCAAAGTCTACGTCCCGCTGCCTGACGCGGAGGCCCGCTTTAGACTGTTTGAAATCTACGTCGGCAAACGCCCGTTGGCCGACGACGTGAATCTCGCGGAACTGGTCGAAAAAACCGCGGGCTACAGCGGCGCGGATATCAAGGCCGTATGTGGGCGTGCGGCCACGCGACCTTTCCTGGAGTCGGTGGCCGGGGCGGAGCCGCGTAAGATTGCGATGGCTGACCTGCTTGCGGCGATCGAGGATGTCCCGCCATCCGTAGGTGCAAAGGACCATCAGAAGTTTGAGGAGTGGGCTGCAACCAATAGCTAGAATCAGTGCCGGCTGGCCGGAATCGTCCGGGCGTCGCCGGAATAGAGGCTGAACGGAATGTCACACGTTGCAAGCGGAGTATCCGGCCCGCAGATACGTTGTCCAGATTCGGACTGCGGCTGGCGGAATCAAGCTGGGGCGCGGTACTGCGCCAGTTGCGGGCGGCCCCTGTCGGATTACCGCCGATTTCGCCTGGGAGAATTGACCGTGCGCTCTGTGGGAATGGCATATCTGCTGTGGGCGCTGTGCCTGGTGGGCGCGGCAGGCATACACCGGTTCTACACAGGGCGTTATGTCACGGGCGTCATTTGGTTGTTGACGTTCGGTCTGGTGGGCATTGGATCGTTGGTGGACCTGTTTCTCATTCCCGGCATGGTGGAGAGTAAAAATCGGGAGCTCGCCCGCCGCGGAAGCTGGCAGTTTCCATAGGAAAGTCCATGGCAGCAGGCAGCATCATCGATCGGCTGAGTGATCCGGCGCTCGTGGCCGTATGTGCGGACGCCGAGGCTTTACCGCGTTCGATATTGTCACCGGCCGTGCTCGTGCCCGACCAATGGGTGGCTTTGATCGAGCGGGTGGACGGACGCCGGCGCTTGGTGCCCGCGGGCGAGGAACCGCGCCCGCAGCGCGACGAAATCATCGTGTTCGCGCGGAACAGGGCTATCAAAGTGCCGCTTTCGGTCGAAGGCGCCGCGGCCGACAAACACGATGTGACGCTGACCGGCGAGTTGCTGGTGCGCTGGCAGGCGCGTGCTGACGAACTGGCCGCTCTCCGCCGGACTTTGCTGGACAGCGGCCAATTGACGGTGGAGCAGCTGGCAGAACGCATTGCCGCGGCCGGGGCCGAACCGGCCCTGCAACGGTTTCTGCGCGAAAATCCGGCCGCACGGCTTGTACATGAGGATGTGCGGGAAGAACTGGAGGGCCTACTGCGCGAGGCGCTGAAACGCTTCCTCTTCACCACGGGAATGACGCTGGAGGGCGTGCGGGCACTGCGTTGCGAGAGTTTTTCCCTTAATCG
>JAAYXS010000855.1 GCA_012515775.1 Phycisphaerae bacterium | reverse complement strand
GGCGTGCCGTTGCTGCGGGCCCTGACGGTGCTCTCATCCCAGTCGTCTTCACCGGCGCTGACGCGCGTGCTGCGCGAAGTTTATGAGAGCGTCTCGGGCGGCGACTCGCTGGCCGACGCCATGGCCAGGCACCCGCACGCTTTCCCCGAGTTGCACGCCTCGATGGTGCGGGCCGGGGAGAAGGGCGGCTTTCTGGAAGACGTGCTGACGCGCCTGTCGGACTTCGTGGCGCGGCAGGATGCGCTGCGCAACAAGTTCATCAGCGCCATGATCTACCCGTGCGTGTTGTTCTGCGGCGCGTCGGCGGCCGTGATCTTCATCATGTCCTTCGTCGTGCCCAAGATCCGGCCGGTGCTGGCGAACCAGACGCTGCCGCTGCCGACGCGCATTGTCTTTGCGCTCAGCGATTTGCTGCAGTATCACTACCTGTCGGCCGGCGGAGTGGTGCTGGGAGTGGCGATTCTGCTGCTAGGCTATTTCCGGACTCAGGCCGGGCAGGCCACCAAGAATCACTTGCAGTTGCGTGCCCCGGGCTTTGGAAAAATATACACCATGGTGGCGCTGTGCCGCTTCTGCCGCATCTTCGGTACGCTGCTCGCCAATGGCATTCCAATTCTGCAGTCTCTGCGGATTGCCAAAGACTCCACTGGCAATGTCGTCTTGGCCGAAGCAGTTGAGAAGGCAGCCGAGAATGTGAGACATGGTGAACCACTGGCAGCGCCACTGGCCGCCAGCAAAGTCTTCCCACCGATGATTGTGGACATGATCGCGGTGGCCGAAGAAAGCAACACACTGGACAAGGTCCTGGTAGAGATTGCCAAGACGCAGGAGGAGCGTACCGCGCAGCAGATCGACTTCGCGGTGCGCATGTTGGAGCCGCTCATGCTGATGTTGATGGGCGGCATGATCGGCTTTATCGCCGTGGCCCTGCTGCTGCCCATTCTATTGATGGCGGCCTCGGGGATGAAATGAACCCGCGGATTAATGACCGCTCGTGTTATGGAGAGTGCGATGAGCAGATTGATTCGTAAACGTAGCCGGCAGGCCTTCACGCTGCTTGAAGTGTTGATCGTGGTGATGATCATCGGCGCCCTGGCCGTGTTCGTGGTGCCCAACTTCATCGGCACCGAAACCAAGGCCAAGGAAAAGCTGGCGGACGCCGCCATCAAGAGCGGCCTGGGGGCCATCGACCGCTATCGGATCGATATGGGCCACTACCCGCGCAGCGAGGACGGCGGGCTGCGGGCGTTGATCGAAAAGCCCAGCGACGAGCAGGAAGCCAAGAAATGGGCCGGCCCCTACGTCGGCGCCGAGGGGCTCAAAGACCCCTGGGGCAACGAGTACATCTACGAGTATCCGGGCCGCTACAACGAGGGCGGCTACGATTTATCCAGCCCCGGCGCCGACGGCCAGCCCGGCAACGACGACGACATAACCAACTGGAAGGTGGAATAGCCCCGCGGCCTGCGGGCCGTGTGTGCTCCCCGATCCGCGGCCCGAATGTCGCGCGTGCGCTTCCACCTCCGGGCGGCTGACAGCATGCGAAGCAACCTCGCACGAGCGCGGCGGGGGCGGCCGGCACCAGCGCCGTTTACGGACGGCACTGGTGCCCGCCGCGCCGCGCGCCGCGCTTTCACGCTGCTGGAGGTGCTGCTGGTCATCAGCATCCTGTTTATGCTGGCCATGTTCACCTGGCCGAGCTTCCAGGGCACCTCCGACCGGGCCCGGCTGGACGAATCGGTGCGGCGCCTGAAGACGCTGGTCGCCATGTGCCGCGCCGAGGCGATGAGCGAGACGCGCTGCTACCGCATCACGTTGCGCCTGGACGGCAGCATCAAGTTGCGCCGGCAGCTCGATCCGATCACTTATCCTCACGTCTATGTCCCGGTTCAAAAGGAATGGGCGAACCTGGCCTTCATGCTGGACGGCGTGTGGGTCGAATCGATCTGCCTCTTGCCCGACGGCCCGCCGCCTGTGCAGGTGGAGGACGAACTGAAGACGTTCGACCACATGGAGCGCGACTTCGAGCCGATCGACATCGAGGACTTCGAACAGCCGATCGACATCACCTTCAATCCCGATGGAACCAGCCGCTCGCTGCGCTGGCTGATACGCGACGATACCGGGCGCGGTTTTCAACTAACGCTTGACGGCCGCGTGGGACGCCTGGC
>JAAYXS010000854.1 GCA_012515775.1 Phycisphaerae bacterium | reverse complement strand
GTTTGAGCGGTCGCTGCGCGACCCGCGCGTGCATCTATTCTGGGGGTCGCCGGTCCGTTGGGCAGCGCGACTGGAAGCGCCCGGGCAATGATCGCGCAGGGGCGGTGACGGCGGTGCGCGCGGCCGCGTGGTTTCGTCGAGCCTGGCCGCCCAATTTTTCGGGTGTTACGGGTCGCCGATCGGCATGCGACCGCGGGAGGTTACATCGTAAGCGCTTGCGGAGAAATTACGTCCCGGGCGGGATTCGAACCCACAACCTCTGGCTCCGGAGGCCAATTTGGGGGTTTATCGCAAGTGCTGTGCCAGACGGCAGATATGTGCGTAAGTACCGTGCTGCACTGCACATAGACAGGACTGCGGCGCGCCGTTGCGCGCCGTTGCGCGCCGCCAGATACCAGGCGTTGGCGCCAATTGGCGCTACCGAAACGGGCCGCCCGGCCTGGTGTTTGGGCCGTTCCGCTGCCACGCCTTTTAGCGCCAAGCGGCCCATGCGCGATGTGTGCCCCACGCAGGCATCAGATGGCCCCGTCACCGCCGGCACCCGCAAAGCTTCCAGCGCCGCCCGCATCGCGCCGAGCAATCCGCCGGCCCCGGCCGCCGGTCGATCCCAACCAGGCCGCCCGCCCCGTTGCCCCGCCCGGCGCGCCGCCACAGCAGCCGCGCCGCAACCGCGGCGTTGACCGCCGTCCGGCCCGCATCCTGCCGCCGCCGCGGCCGTAGCGGTGCCTCACTCGACCAACTCGCAGCGTAGATAGCCGATGCGGTTGCTGAATGGTTTGCGTGCCCAGCGGTCCGCCGTGGTGCCTGGTTGCGGCAGCACAATTCCGCGTTCGGCCGGCGGCGGCTGGATGACCGGCCCCAGGAGCTGCTCGCCGCGCTCGCGGGCCGGCTCGCGCGGCGCGCTGAGCAGCCACACGCCTCGGTCGTCGCGCCCTAGCTCGCCACCCGGGAAGATCGCCGTGTTGTAATCAATCGCCCATGCATGCCCGACCAGCAGGCGCGCCGCGATCACTTTGACCGGGCAACGCAGTCGCTCGCCAACGGACAGGTCCTGCGCCCGCTCCACCGGCATCAGCAGCTCCACACGCACAAATTCAAAGACCTGTTTGCGTTTTTCGGCCGCGTCCCGGATGGCCGGCTCGGCGGCGCGTTTGCGATCGCTGTGCCATATGTAGTCATCCAGCGGCCGCGGATCCGCGGCGAAGCGGCAGATCACCAGCCACGCATGCTCGCGCGGGTAGATGCGTTCAATCTCCGCGTCCAGCGCCCAGGGCCCCGGCGGGAAATCGATCGGCCGGCGCCAGGCCTCGGCGGCCGCCTCTTGCGTTGCGATACTCTGGCCGGCCGGCGCGCGGTAAAAGCACGTCGGCGGCGCGGGCGTGCCGTCCTGCGATACGCGCACGACGATGCTCTCGATCACCGGCCCGGGTGGCAACGCCCGATTAGCGCGTTCAATCGCCCGCGTCAGCGGCTGAGGTTCCGCGGCCAGCGCCGCGAACGCCAATACGACGATTGCAACCAATCTTGGGATCATCGCAATCTCCATTGTCGGTCCGCCGGCCCGTTGGCGTGGCGCAGCCCACGGCGGCTATACACCAGATGATTCCGCCCAGCCAGGTGGCGCCACGATAGGACTCTCTGACGGGCCGCGGGCCGCCGGTCAGATAGACCTGGGTGATATAGTGGTCTTCGGCCCTGATCGTGCCGATTAGCGCATAGAGCAGTACCAGGGTCGCGATGAGATTGGAGACCGCGATCGCCGCGGTCCAAGGATGCTTTCGCTTGCGGGCGACGAGAGCCGGGATCATCAGCAAGGCCCCGCAAACCGCGTATCCGCACAGGTCCACCCACATCACTCGCTCCGCGCAAAATCTGCTCAAGTCCTCAAGTATTGGCAGCCGTTAATATAGTGGGGCCGACAAGCCCCGCAATCGCATCATAGGAGGGCTATCATGCTTCCACAACACTTGGCTTCTGAGTGGCATCCGCTGGTTGACACTCGCGACGCCCGCACCGCGAGGTGCTGCGTATGGCCCGCCGCGGGCTGCTCGTGGGCGTGCACTTCGCCCGGCAGTACGGGCACGAAGCGCGCGTCGCCGCTAACGTCCCAGTAGCCGAATACCGTGCCCGCCAAAGGCACGCGCCGCAGGACCTCCTTGGCGATCATTTTTGCAGTTTGGCGCCCGCGGCGGGTCTGCACGCCGCGCGTGCAGGCTTGGTGGTACATGTCGCACAGGGGCAGCGCCGGTCCGACGCGATGGCCGTCGATGTACACGTCGACGAAGCGCTCCTTGTACATACTGGGGGCGACCTCGTCGCGCTCGTTCTGTGAGCCCGCCAAGTATTTCAACGGCCCAGTGCCCAGCTCGATCACAATAATTAAATTGGCCTCCTGCTGAAATTCCGGATCGAGAAACGAGCTCAGGTCCTGCGCGCTGGCCAGGACCGGGCTGCCCTCCGCCGCATCGGGCAGAAGCTCGGGCAGATCGCTGCGGGCGCGCTCCGCCGACAAATCAATGGCCCCCGCGACGGGCTGCTTGCCCTTCGTGGCGGTGCGATAGCAGGCCGCCTCCAACTTCAGTTCCCGGCGATATTCGCCGGCGCGTTGCTTCTTCAGCCGCGCCAACTCGCGGTCCTGCCCCCGGTGCGCCAG
>JAAYXS010000014.1 GCA_012515775.1 Phycisphaerae bacterium | reverse complement strand
TCCGCAACTGGCCCCGCTGACCCCACGCAAACGGCAGAAATACCAGCCCGCCGATCAACGACCGAAAGCACGCTACCGTCACCCCTGGCACGTGCTGCTCGTTCAGCAGCTTGATCAACGGCCCGTTCAGGCTCCACAGCGCGCAACAGATCACCAGCGCAACCACCCCCGGCCACTGCCGCGCCTGAGCATGTCCGATCGCCATGGCCAGTTTATACCCCGCTGTGGCGCCGGCGTCCTGCCGGTGTGCACAGGTCTGCGATTCTCGCTCCCCTTACCTGCTTATTGCACCGGGTACTCGTGCTCGATCCACTCCCGGCTTGGGCGAAACATCCCCAGCAGCCAGTCCCATTCCGGATACATGACTTGCGAGTGCCCGTACGCGGCCGACAGCTCGCGCGCGGCCGCCTGCCGGCTCTCTCCCTCCATCATGCGCCAGATGGCGACGGCCCCACCGGTGCGGTCAGCGCCGGCTTTGCAGTGTACGAGCATGGGATATTCGCCATTTTCAAAGGTGTCCCACAGTTCGAGCATAGCCTCGCGCGTCGGCATCTCATCGGATTCCATGGGGATGTTCACGAGCTTGACCCCGATCGCCGCGCAGCAGGCGCTCTCGTCGTCGTACCACGACGATCCCGAGTTTTGGCCGCGCAGGTTCACAACCGTACGGATCCCCATCTTCTGGCAGACGGCCTTCAGCGTGTGCTTGCCGAGTTGCGCTGAGCGATACAGCTTCCCCGCTTCGACCGTGTGAAAGTTGTCCAGCGGCGTGAGCAGGCCCAGGTCGAGGCCATGAAATCGCCCGCAGCCAAGCGTCAGCGTCAGCGGCGCCGCCAAGAGAAACGCGCGGCGAAGCAGCTTCATTACGAGACTTTCCGCCCTGGCGCGGCTCACCGCACGGCAGGTGAGATGAATGTAAGCTCAACCGCGCGCCGCCGGCAAGGGGGGGGCCCAGCGCACTGCGTAAGTTCTCAAACGCGTCGCGGACGCCCCTTACGCTTCCAACCCGAAGGCCCGGTGCACCGTCAGCAGCGCCCGCTCCGCATCCGCCGCGCGCACCAATACACTGATTACGATTTCGCTCGTGGAGATGTTCTCGATGTTGATCCGTTCCGCTGCCAGCGCCGCAAACATCGTCGCCGCCACGCCGCTGTGCGACCGCATGCCGGCTCCAACCGCGCTGAGCTTGGCCAGGTCCTTCTGGATCTCGAAGTGCGCGCCAGCGTACCGGCCCGGGATCGTCTCAGCCAAAGCTTGGGCTTCGCCCAGCTCGCTGCCGGAAACGGTGAACGACAGGCTCACCGTTTGACCGCCCGGCGCCACAAGCTGGATGATGTCATCGACGATGATGTGCCGCCGCGCCAATGGCTCGAACAACGTGTTCTCAATGCCCGGCTCGTTCGGCAATCCGATCAGCGTCACGCGTCCGATGTCCGGCTTTAGAGTGCAGCCGCGAACGACGATTTCTTCCAGGCCCCGTGTTTCGCTCATGATCATGGTTCCGGGTTCTTCGCTGAAACTGCTGCGTACGTGAATGGGAACACTGAAGTTCATGCCCAGTTCGATCGAACGCGGGTGCATGACGCCCGCCCCGAGCGCGGCCAGTTCGAGCATCTCGTCATAGCCGATCTGGTCTAACTTGCGGGCGCGCGGCACTGTGCGCGGGTCGGCCGAATAGACGCCGGGAACATCCGTATAGATTTCGCACGCGGCGGCCCCGAGCGCGGCCGCCAGCGCTACCGCGGTCGTATCGCTGCCGCCACGACCGAGAGTAGTAATATTGAAATCCGGGTCGACCCCCTGAAAACCGGCCACAATGACGATCCGCCCCTGGTCGAGCTGCCGCCGAATACGCTCGGTGTTGATGGTCTGGATGTGGGCCTCGGTGTGCCGGCTGTCGGTAAGCAGCCCGATCTGGGCGCCGGTGAGGCTGATCGCGTCATAGCCGGCTTCGTGGATGGCCATCGCGACCAGGGCGATGCTGACCTGCTCGCCGGTCGCGAGCAGCATGTCCATTTCGCGCTTGGAAGGGCGCCGCGTGACCTGCCGCGCCAGGCCGACCAGGTGATCGGTCGTGTGACCCATGGCGGAAACGACCATGACGACCTGATTGCCGTCGAGCAGCGCCCGCACCGCCCGCCGTGCCGCCAGGTGGATGCGGTAAGCATCCGCCACGCTGGTCCCGCCGAACTTCTGAACCAGGATAGGCATGCCAGTAAGTCACCAGCTACGGTTTTGGCGACTCCGATTGGCTTAGCACACGCTCTATAGTCGCCGCCAAATCCTCCATCTCCACCGGCTTCTTCAAATGGGCCGCAAAGCCCGCGGCGCGCGCCGCGCGTATGTGCTCCTCGTCATCATAACCGCTGAAGGCGATGCCCTTAATTTGACGCCCCGCAAGCTGCCGCATCAGGTCCAGTCCCGAGCCATCCGGCAAGCCCAAATCGCTCACCAGCAGATCGAATTGCTCCTGCGCGGCCAGCTCCAGCGCCGCATTCACGCCCCCCGCGGTTCGGACCGCGTGCCCCAGGGATTCCAACGCCAAGCCGATCAGCCGCGCCAGTGCGGCATGGTCCTCCACCACCAAAATCCGCAGATTCGAACTGTGACCGGACGCGTTCAGAACGCCGTCTCCTACTGTTTCTTTCTTGACGCTCATATTGTCCGTCCGTTCGTGGTTTCGGCAACCTGTAGGCTCGCTCCGGCCCCGCCCGGTTTCTCGCGCCACGTCAGGCCGGCCACCGCCCCGGCTGGCACTCTGCGCCCCGCCCCCAATTCCAGCGGCACGCGCGGGCCGGCGTCCCGCGTGCGCACGTACGAGGCCGTGTGCAACCAACCGCCTCCCGCCGTGGAGTGACACACAAGCCAATCTCCTGTAAGGCGTTTGTATTGCAGCCTCGAAAGGAGAGCGCTCATAACATGCTCCGGCCACGCTCGGCCGCAAACCGCAGGAGCGGGTCGACCAGGTCAACGGCGGCCCGCAGCGCTTAGGTGATTATAACAGGCTGGAAAGGCCCGGCTTCGGCCGGACCGATGCGGAAGTACATCTCGCACCGTCTTCACGTCGTCTTTGATCAAGGTCGTAAGCATCAGCATACGCGCGGCAAAGCCGGGAGGCGCTCCGGATGCGCCGCCCGCGCGCGAATGAGATACGCTTCCAACCAGCCGCGCGCCCGGTCCGGATGATTGACGGCGTGAAGTATTGCTTCGTGATCCAGGCTGTTGATGCGGTCCTTCGCCGCCCGAATCGCGTCGAAATTGATCTTCAGGGCGACATCCACCGGCATGCGCTCGGGGTTGATGTCAATGCCAAGATAGCCGCGGTAGCCGTACATCTTTAATGTATAGAGCAGAGCCTCGAGCTGTTCCGGTGACACTGCCCCCACGTTCAAATCCTGATCGTAGTTGCCCAGCGGCTGACTGTTCCAATGGCTGTGCGCCAAACGACCCTCCGAGAGCGGCCAACTGAAAGCGTACGCCAAGTCCTCAAACCCCATCAACACGTGTCCGATCTCGGGGTTCAGGCAGCACAGCGCATGCCCCGCTTCCAACAGCCGCCGGTTCTCCGCGTTCCGCAGAAGGCCTTCAACGTGATGCCCCAGTAGCAGGCCCTCGGGCGTGGTGCCGAAGAGAATGT
>JAAYXS010000853.1 GCA_012515775.1 Phycisphaerae bacterium | reverse complement strand
CGCCCCAGACCACAACGGATGCCTTACGTCCCGATATCGGCGCCCTGGCACGCCGCATTCGACGCCTGGGAACCGAACTGCATTCCGCCGTTCGGGCCGTAACTCAGCAGGTGGCGACAACCTCCCGCAAACCACATGAGCTTGCTCGATCGCTCCGGATTCACCGCACGCTGGCCAGCCGCCTGCTGAATGCCGTCCGAACCGACGACCCCCTCGCCGCAATCAGCCGCATGCCGCGCAGCGAGGGCTTGCGAATGTTCCTCACGGCCGCCAGGTCTACCGCTTCGCGCGACGCGATCGAGCAGGCCGAGACTGCCCTGCGGAATTTCGAACACCTGGTCGATGGCGAGTTGGGCGGCTGGGACGGCTTCGACGCCGTCATCACCGAATGGCTGCCCGATGCGCGCGAGAAATTCGAGCTGGCCAATAAGCAGGCCGCCTTCAAGGGCATGGCCAACTTGTTGGGCGTGCGCGCCGACGTTCAGCTCGTCACCTCCATTTACTACCCTGACGCTGATGGGCAATCCTGCGATATCGCGGTGATCGAGGGCATGGCGGGCTTGCGGCGCCTGCGGCCGAGTGCCCGCATTCCCTTCGCGATGACGGCGCCTATTCCCGGGGCGCCCAGGCCGCTGGCGTATGTACTCGAAGGGCTCACGCACGCCGAGCCCGGCCCGGACTACCCCCTGCTCGATGAGTTCTGTTCCAAACCCATTCCACGGTTTCACGCGGTGCGCGCGAGAAAGATCACGAATTACTTCCTCGCCGGGAACGAGGTGGGAGAGAATTCCGCGGTGGACGTCTACGCCGCCAGCGTCATCCGGCACGCACGTCCCATCTACGCGGACGCGGCCGCTCCGGGCTGGCGCCCCTCCGCCGCCGCGGGGCCGAATGTCCCGGCCAAAGTTCTGCTGCTCAACTTCCTGGTGCATGAGGACATCTGGCCTGAGAGTGACGTGGAACTGCGCGTCTATGACACGCACGTCAACGGCTTGGCGGACGCCAACGACCCGGCGCGCGATATCGATCGGCTCGAATTGCAGGAATCGGTGCAAGTCCTGGGCAAGGGCGCCGCGCGTTTCCGCGCCACCGAGGTGGGCCGGCACGTCGAAATGGTCCAGTACGTCTGCGACCAGCTCAACTGGGACAGCAACCGCCTGCGCGGCTATCGTCTGCGCGTGCAGTACCCGCTATATAACGCACAGTACTGCCTGGTCTTTGACCCTCTGCCGCCGCGTCCGCAGTAAACGCAGCCCACAGCGCGGCGACCGATCACAATCGGCCCTGGCGCCCGCGGTTCTGGGTCGCCAACTGCGAAAGTCGGGCTGGTGGGTCTGCCGTCACACGCGCCAAAAGCCTCCGGCAGAAATCGTGTGCCGCAGTTTTCGCAACGTCGCCATAGTGCAACCACCGGAAAGGCAAGGACAACAAGAGCGACGGCATTGATGAGGCCTCGAACAAGGTTCGCCGGGCAACGCACGACGCATGATGCGCCGACCGCCTTACAATCAGGGCACTTCGGCAGTCCGGGTTGAGGGACCTTCTGCGGCATCTTTCGCCTCGACTTCCCTTGAGGCATTTGCCCGCCGCCCACGCGGGAGCGCTCGCCTCGCTTTCAACGGTTACCCTAACGGCCGGCCGCTAAGACAACAACATCGCCCCAACGCACCGCAGTTGCCGGCTGCCTCTTCGTCCCAGTTGAAACGCCTCGCCACATATACGGATCTCATCTAGGCAGGGGACGGAGAACTCCCGGCTCCGGCCGTCCGCCACCTGCATCCCTAAGACCGAATGCGGCCTCGTCCTCCGCCAGGTTGGCCAACGTGCGTTCTACAATGCGCCGTATCTGGGCCCCTACTTCCGTGGCGTTCCTTCTGCCCTCTGGCAGCAGCATCCAGCAAAACGTGACAGCACGATCGATGGCCTCCTGCACGAGATGTGGCGATACGCCCCGGCGCTCAGCATGGTTCGGATCCCGTAGGTCAAACACAGCCACCTGACACTCCTCTTGTAGAAAGGGCCAGTTACCAACAAAAGCAGTCAACGTTACCGGGATAGTACAGCAGTCCTTCCAGCAGTCGCTCTATGCACGACGCCGGTCACCTGGTGCTGCGCGTCGGCGAGAGCGCCGGCTGCCGTGCATCAATCGATTCGTCCTGTTTGGGTCGATTCAACCAGGATGCCTGCGCCTCCTCACGGGTTGAGTGGATTTAGCATCTTGACCGGCGGATTGACTGGCGAGCTTTTTCGGTGCGTCCTTTTCCGACTGTTGCGCAATGCCGCCCTGCAGCGGGCCGTACACCGGCATTGTCAGCGGCGGAAGGCCCATTCGAACAGTCATGCTCTGGACAAATTCTCGCCAGTACGGCCAGACGTTGTAAATACCATTCATCTTGCCGAACGCATCGATGTTCTCCTCTGTGATGCCGTCGAGCGTCGCGACGCGGTAGCGAATAACGAACAGGGCTTCGATTCGCAGCATTTCCTCCGCGCCGCCCGGCCCGTCGCGCCCGATCAGAGTGAATCTGGGAAACACCTGCACGACGCGATCTTCTTTCAGGGTCTTGGTCTCTACGGTCACGGCGAGCGAGAGTTCCGCGGGCGGCTTGGCAAACAGCGGGCGCCGCCGTGCGGTGGTCTCAGCAAGAATAACCTGCTCAATCTGGACGCGCGCCGAGACAGGGGCTGCCAGGTCAGCCATTTGTGCGGGCGACAAACCGGCGGTGGGGGGCTTCCGCTTTGGCATTAGGCCACCATGCCTTTTCTGACTGGTTCTGCTGCGGGAATTCGCAATGGCTGCTCCGGCCAAGCCGCTGTGGCCCCCCAGGCAAGCCCCTCTCTGATGGGCCAGAGCGGCGCCGCCTGTACGGTCGCACTCAAGGGCCCGTCTTGAAAATGAAGCGCGCGGCCCAACGCGACAAGAACGTCAGACATGGTCCGCACAGTCATGTTCGCGCGGCCGTCCAGCAACTGGGTAATGTACCCCTTCGTTTTTCCAAGCCGGCGCGCCAACTCGCTGCGCGTGACGTTCTGCTCTTCCATGATCTCGCACAGCAATTCAGTAAACTCAAGAATGGCGCGTTCCTGCTGGTACAGCCGCATCCCTTCGGGGGTGGCGGTCAGTTTATCCGTCAGTGTTTGTGCCATATCACCGTGCCTGCTTTCGTTCGCGCTCAAGATGCTCTTCTCGAATGCGGTTCGCACGCGTCAGCTCCGCCTTCGGCCACCGGTCCTGCTTTTTGACGAAGCCGTGTGTCAGGAGCCAGCGACTTCCAATTTGGAAACAACCGACTCGAACCTGATAGCGCTTGAACTCGAAAATCTCCCCCTCAACCAACTTGAACTGCTCCCGGTTGAAAATTTTGCCAGTGTCGGCCAAGCGCCGAAAAAGCGTATCAAGCTTCCGTTGGTCCGAATCATCCAGGGCCTCGACAAAATCCTTCGCGGGCATCGAACCGTCGAGGCAGACCGCGTACTCAATCGTACGCGCGATGCCTCGCACCACAATCGGGCTATCGGTGCCACTGCTCATGGTAGTTTAGTTATAACTAAACGGCGGGTCAAGGTCAAGTAAGCGAGCCCAGGCGTCCGTCTCGGTCTCGACGAGCGGTTGTAACCTCTATAAGCACAACATGTTGTGTTTCAGACACTGCCTCTTCTCCCATGTAGCCCCATCACCGTACTCGGACTTTGATCGTATTTTTGGGGGAGCGGACCGACCCGGAGCGGGGCGGCTGTCCGTAGGTTCCTCCGTCGTCCAAGCCCAGTAATGCGCGAGGGCTTTCGTCCAGGCCGTGGAGCTCCAGCAGGAGCAGCCAGCCGGCATAAATGAACTTCCGGTGTTCGGTCTGCGTCCAGCCGCCGCTGTATCTCCAGACTTCTTTCTCGATTCGCCGACTCCGCCAGTCGCACTTGTACTCGGCCTTGTATGGCCGTTCTGCGGCGTGCCGCCCTGCTCGACTTTGGTCAGCCGGTTCTCGGCGTCCCAGGTGCAGACGATGCAGTCGGCCGCGGTGCGGGAAGAGAGCAGCGTCAGGAACATGTCGTCGTCGTCCGCGTCCAGCGCGCGACAATGTACGCGTACAGATGCGTGATGACCTTGCGGCTTAACAAGCCGATGCCAAAGGTCTCGGTCGCCAGGGCCAGCGAACTGGGGTCATATGCGAACGTCTGCGTGCCGG
>JAAYXS010000852.1 GCA_012515775.1 Phycisphaerae bacterium | reverse complement strand
TTACCGGCGGGTGCGAGTGCGCGTTCTTTACAGAAGTCGTCTGCCGCCATCGATGGGGATAACCACGCCGGTGATGTAATCGCCGGCTCGCACCAAAAACTCTGCCAAATCGGCCACTTCTTCTACTGTACCGGTGCGCTGCAACGGTACTCGCCTCGTTAGGCGTTCCCGCATTTCGGCATCATAATGCTCCGGGAAAACCGCCACTCCGGGCGCGATGCCGACCACGTTCACCCGGGGAGCCATCGCTCGCGCCAGCACCTGCGTCAACGTCTCCAGCGCCCCCTTTGATACGATGTACGCGAGGTATTCCGGCCGCGGGTGGGCCACAGCCGCATCCGTCAGGTTGATGATGCGCCCGCCGGCTTGTTCCAGGGCCGCCCGCGCCGCGTGCGCCAAAATCATCGGGGCGGTCAGATTAATGCGGAGCGTGCGCTCCCATTCCGCCGGCGAAAACGTATCGAGCGTCATCGGCTCGAACACGGAAGCATTGTTCACCAGTACATCCAGGCGACCAAACCGCTCCAAAACCTCGGGTATGAGGGCCGCGGTGGCCACGGGATCGCCCAGGTCGGCGCGGAACATCTCTGCGGCCACACCGAGCGCCTGGCACTGGTCCGCGGTCCGTTGGGCCTCTTCGACTGAGTGCAAGTAGTGAATCGCGACGCCGCAGCCCGCGCGAGCGAAGCGAAGGGCAATCGCCCGCCCGACGCGGCGCGCCGCGCCCGTCACCAGAACGACGCGACCCTCAAGATTCATGGCAGCTCCGCGGGATCGTAGCGCACCCATTCGAGCGTCAGTCCGTGGGCCGGAGCAGTCGGCCCGGCGAGACTACGGTCGCGGGCGTTCAGAATCGCGGCTGTCCGCTCCACCGGCCAATGCCCGCGGCCGATCTCGATCAGGGTACCCACAATGATCCGCACTTGATTGTAGAGGAAAGAGTCGCCCTCGACCTCGATGTGCACCAGTTCGTAGTGCCGGCGAATGGCGATGCTACGCAGCGTTCGTATCGTCGTTTCGCGCGGCTGACCCTGGTTGGCGAACCCCGCGAAATCGTGCGTGCCCAACAGGGGTGCCGCCGCGGCGCGCATCGCATCAAAATCCAAAGGGTGCCAGAAATGCCAGGCGTAACGGGCCGCCAAGCCTTCTGCAGGGCGCCGCTCCGAGTTGTACAGCGCGTACCGGTACCGCTTCCCGCGCGCACTGCGCGTTGCGTGGAACTGCGGCGCGGCCTCGACGACCCGAACCAGGGCTATATCAGGCGGTAAGCGGCACGAGACGGCCCGCTGCAAGTTGTTGGTGGGGATGGCGGCTTCCGTGCGCAGGCTGGCGACCTGCCGGCGCGCATGTACGCCGGCGTCTGTGCGGCTGGCGCCGGCGAGCGTCACGGGGTGGCGCAGCACGCGTTCGAGCGCCTTCGTCAGCTCTTCCTGCACGGTCCGCATGCCGGGCTGGGTCTGCCAGCCGTGAAATTCCGTGCCGTCGTAGGCGATCAGCAGCTTTAGATTGCGTTGCATGGGCAACGATTTCGGTGCGGTTGGCGACGAATTCTGG
>JAAYXS010000166.1 GCA_012515775.1 Phycisphaerae bacterium | reverse complement strand
GGTACCTGTCGTGCCCGTTCCAGTGCCGGCGCACGTGCAGCAGCCCAAGCCGCGCGCGCCCGCGGTCACCGCCGGCCCCGAACAGCAACAGCAGGCCCAGCAACAGCGAGAGCCCAGCCCTACGACGTCCTCGCAGCCCAGCGAGCCGCCACTCTCGCACGCCGGGGCGCAAGAAGAGCCCCGGACCCCGCTCCAGCGAATTCTGCATGCGCTTCGGCCGCGCCGCCGGAAACCATCCCGCGCTCAAAGCGCCGCGGAAATAAGCGAAACAAGCGAACCAGCCGCCAGCGCCAGACCCGCCGCCATAGTGGTCATCCTGGATTTCGTGCTGCGCCTCACAAACCGCCCGTTCGCCTTCCTCTCGCCGGGCGCCCGGCACGTCGTTGGGCTCGTCGCCATTGTAACTCTGGCCATCGCGGCCGTTACGGCAGTGCTCGCTCCGCTGGCGCCAAAGAACGACGCAATTGCGTTCATTCGCCAGAAGCGCGCCGAACTCGACCAGCCACCCCCGCCGCCGCCCGCGGCGCAGTCTGAGAGGCCGGAAAACGCCGACGGCTCAGGGCACTGATCGGCCGCCGCCCAGGCGCCCCCGTTTCCAACCTACACGCTACCGCACCGTCACATCTGCCCGCTGAGCACTATCGCCAGGTTATAGGCCGCGTGGCAGCCCGCCGTTATCCCCAGCCCGCGCAATAAAAAGATCACCGCCAGGTACGCGCCCGCCGCCGTAAGCTGCAGGAACTGAGCCAACTCAAACGGCTCGATGCCGATGGGTTGAAAATGGCACGCCGCGAACACGGCTGCCGACACTACGACGGCCGTACACGGCCCGGCCGCATTCCGAATCCGCAACCCGTTCTCGAAAAGCCACAGCACGGCACAGACCACGCCCAGCCGGAACACCAGTTCTTCGTATAGACCGGCCCCCAAAGCCATCACCATCTGCTGCCGCAGGTCGGCCAGATTCGCGGCGGAGCTGGGCGCGGCCTGCAGGAGCCGGCCCAGCACAAAGAGCGGCACGATGAGTACGACGCTCTCACAGGCCATCAACGGCAAGACCCAGCCGCGCACGCGCCAGTCTTGTCCCGACAGCACGTGCCACACCAGCAGCGTCGCCAGCAACGCCAGCGCCGGCAACAGCGTCCCGTTGGCGCCGAACCAGCCCAGCAAGTTCTGGATCAGGCTGTGCGCCACCAACTGCCGGCTCGGGCAGCTTACCGGCCGCAGCAGCAACGCTCCGAATTCGTACGCGGCCACCAGCGGGAACAGGAACAGGAGGCAATATAGCGGGCGTTGCGCGTCCTCCATGTAGGCATGCCAGGCCGACGTGGGCTTGCGGTTGGCGGGCCGCGATTTGGCGCGCGAGGCAGGCATCATGGCGGCATTATGCAGCTTTTAGCGCCGCTGCACAGGACCTCAAGGCGCCGCTCGCGACCGGACCTCATCCTGCGGCGTGAGATGGCGCGCTATCAGCCCCTCCATGTACGCCGCAAACCGCGCCGCGAACTCGCCGTCCAGCGGCCCGAAGATGTTTTCGAACTGCTCCAAGGTGCCGCCTGCCGGCGCTTCGTCCGCGGTCGTCACGGCCCGCACGTACGCGCCGAAGTTCGTGCGCTGCCGGACGTACAGGTACTGTGTCAACGCCCACGCCAGCGAGTAGTCCGCCCCGCCGTGCCACGATGTCGTCGCCACGAGCCGTCGCAGCGCCGGGAGCAGTTCCTCGCCCCTCTGGAGCTGCTGAAACTCGCGCAGCCGGTAGCGGTTTACCGACAGTCCCAGGCTCGCACCAGTTTCCACGAAGGGCAGCTCGAACATCTCAGCGAGCCCTTCGACCAGCCAGGTCGGCGCATTCGATTCGGGCGGAATCAGCCCGATGTTCGCCTGGACCATGTGCGCCGCCTCGTGCTGCAAGATGCGCTGATTCATTCCGGCCAGGCTCTGATCGATTTGCGCCGCCAGCCGCCTTCGTCGGCCCTCGTCCTGCCGGTGCAGCTTGTCCAGTTCCTGCCGCAGGCCATTAACCGCCGGGTGCGTGTTGAAATCGAAGAACACGCAGCGGTTCTCGGCGGGGCTGAAGTAGCCCAAAATCTGCTCATCCAGCCCGTCGGCGCGCAGCCGGGACTGAAAGTCGGCGTAATCACGCAGGAGAAGCACGGCCAATTTGCCGGCCGGGGAGTTAACTTCCAGGCGGAGTTCACGCGCCAACCGCACATTCGCCCGATACACGGCCTCCAGCCGTGGGGTCAGGGCCCGGGCCTGAGCTTCGTTTTCGGCCTCGATGACGAAGTGCTCCGAGCAAGACGTGGCGCCGGGTTCCGGCGCAACCCTGCTCGCTTGCCAAGCCGATGACTGGCCCGCCGTCAGGCCGAGCACCAACAACAGGCTGGCGAGCCGGCTCACCGGCCGCCTTCCTTTGTCAAGCCTGCCCCCGCAAACTGCTCCAGACGCAGGACTTATGGATAATCCTTTGGCGGCAGCAGGGACCGTTTGCGCGGCAGTTCCATTATATACTTCCAGAAGTCATCGACCCATTTCTGATCGATGGTGCCGAAGCAATCCTGGAATTCGCGCTCGCGCTGTGAATAGCTGACTGCTTCGCCGGGATCGCGGTTACTGATAATGTGATAGTACTCGATTAATCCCGGGCGTTTTTCCTCCCACAGGTAATAGACGAGGGCCCACCCCATAGGATAGTACCAGCCGGTTTGCAGCCAGATCTCGTTGCGCACCACGAACAGCTTGAAGAAATCCGGCGACCACTTCTGGGCGAATTTCGGGATAGTCTGGAACTGTTCCACGCGCTCATAATTGATCACGCCCAAGCTGGCGCCCTCGGCGGTTGGGGGAACTTCGAACAACATTGTGGTCCCCTCCACCAGCCATCTGGGAATACTGTCGAAGCTCTCCATATCGAGGAATACAGCTTGCGGAAACAGGCCGAGATTGAAATCGATGTGATGGCCCAACTCGTGTTGCGTCACTGATAGGGTTTGATACTCCGCCCATTGCCGCGCCATGTTCTCCTCGCGCGCCCTTACCGACGCGGGAGCGTTTTTGAGGCTCTGGAGCCGCATCTTGATCGGCCGCCAGGTGAGCATGTCGAAAAAGTGCGAACGGTTCGAGCTTGGCAAGAAGAAACCCAATGTTCCATCATCCGGCTGCCCGCCGATGTTGACTTGGAGTGTCTTGAATTCCTCGTGATCAGCAAAGTAATACAGCTCCAGCTTGTGCTCGGGCATTCGTAGCGGCAAGTTCAACATTTTCATAAATCTGACGCGCCAACGCCAAATTGCCTCCAGACGCGTCGCGATCTCCGCTGCTTTCTGCTTGGTCGAAGTGTACACAACTACGACATGCTTCGTGGTATAAATATTCTCGGTCCCCGCGATACGCATCATTTCCCCCACCGACTCTTCATCCAGCGGTAGCTCAATGTCGTCCGGATCCTCGTCCGGCGGCATCAACCCCGTCCCCTCCAACAGCTTCTCTATCTCGAGGTCCTTCAATCCGCTGCCGTGATTGCTCTCTTCCTGCGCTTCACCCGGCGACTGCGTTTCCTCGACCGGCAGGATGGCCTTGACCCTGGTCTTCGGAATCGTGACCGTGATGCTCCCGACCTTGACGAGGTAAGCCTCGGGCGTTTCCTCAACCTCGCCCGTCACCCACTTCCCGTCGGTCTGCTGGATTCTCATCTTGCCCAGGTTTTCCGCCCGCACGCCAGGCAGAACCCAGGTCACCAACAGCAGCGCGATGAGTAGGCCGAATCCCCACCTTCTGGCGTGTGTCATGGCTGTTACCCTTTCGGTGCTACGCACCCAAATCACCCGTCCAAGTCTATCACCGCCCGGCTGTCCCGAGCAACCGTGCCCGGTCGAAAGCGCGCACGGCGGGTTGCGCTCTTGTCGGCGCTGGCCCAACGAATAGACTTCACGTGCCTTGAGGAGTGCCCCATGGACCAAGTTCGCGGTGGCGAAACCGCGTTCATCTCGCGCCTCCGTGCCGAATTATCCGCCCCCCTCCATCTGGCGCGCCCCCTCGGCCAGGATCACCGCCCGCTCGATTTCCTTGACGACATGGCGGCTTTGGCCGGACCCGGCTCTAAACTGCTCTGGACCACCGACATGCTCATGGACGGCGTCGATTTCGACTCCCGCCGTCACGCCTGGGACCTGATCGGCCGCAAAGCCATGGCCGTCAACCTGAGCGACTGCGCCGCCATGGGGGTACGCCCGGTTTCCGCGCTGTGCGCGGTCGCCTTAAACAACGAGCTTTCGCTGGACGACGCCGTGGCCCTGGTGCGGGGTGCTCATAATATGGGACTCGCCTTCAATTGCCCGATCGTCGGCGGCGACACGAATAGCTGGGACGCTCCCACCGTCATCAGCATCACCATCGCCGGCCAACCCGAGACCGGTCAGCAACCGGTCCGCCGCGACGGCGCACGCCCCGGCGACTTGGTCTGTGTTACTGGACCATTGGGCGGCTCCATCCTTGGCCGCCATCTGACTTTCGAGCCACGCGTCGAACTCGCCCTGCAGATCGTTCGCACCCTCGCCCCCCACGCCATGCTCGATATCAGCGACGGCTTGGCGCTTGACCTGCACCGCCTGCTGGAAGCCTCCCAATGCGGAGCGATCCTGGACGCGGCCGCCATCGACGGGCTCATACATGATGATGCCCGCGCTCTCGCCGCGCAAGATGGCACTCCGCCGCGCCAGCACGCCTTCTTCGACGGCGAGGACTTCGAGCTGATTGTCATTCTCGACCCGGGCGCGCCCGCCGCCGACCTGGCGCTTCTGCACCTGTCGCCCATCGGCCGAATCGTGCCCGGCGCCGGCGTGCGGCTGCGCGAAGCCGACGGTCGCGAACTCACCCTCGAACGCCGCGGCTGGGAGCATTTCAAGTGACGCCGACCATCGATTTTCGCTCAGCATCACCCCAGGAGACGGTGCGCCTGGGGGAGGCCATCGCGGCCGCAGTGCAGCCGGGCGACGTGCTCGCCCTGTACGGTCCCCTGGGCGCTGGAAAAACCCAGTTGGTTAAGGGCCTCGCCGCTGGCCTGGGAGTATCGCCGGACGAGCCAATCGTCAGCCCAACCTTCGTGCTGGTCCGTGAATACGCCGGTCGTCTGCGGCTGTACCATCTCGACGCGTACCGCCTTTCCGGGCCGGACGAACTGGCCGGCCTCGGTTGGGAAGAAATGCTGGATGATTCGCACGCCGTGGTAGTGCTGGAATGGGCCGATCGTGTAGCCGCGGCCATTCCGCCGGCAGCGTGGCGTATCGACCTCGAGCACGCCGGCCCGCAGGAGCGCGCGATAAGAGTCACCTGCCCCGACGCGCGGCGCGCCACGCCGCTGGCTCGGCTGCTTGCGGCCAGTGGTGGGCCGTAGCATCCGCGCTGCCCGAGCTGCCGGGCGCTGTGGGCTCGGATTGCGGTGCGGCGCCCCTCGCTCCCGCTGAAGCTCGGTCGCGGTTCGGCAAACGGCGCGACTTGTTTCGATTCGCGCGGCGTGGTCTACTGTCACAATTCGGCCGTGCGACGACCGGTCGCCGTGCGAAGACCGGTCGCGGCTTGTTGGGAGAGTTTGATGCGGATTTTGTCGGGAATTCAGCCTTCGGGCACCCTGCACCTGGGCAACTACCTGGGCGCCATGAAGCAGCACCTCGAGCTGCAAACGCAGCACGAGTGTTTCTATTTCATCGCCAACCTGCACTCGCTGACAACAATCCATGACGCCGAGCGGCTGCGCAAGCTCACGCTCGATGTGGCCCTCGATTATCTGACGCTCGGCCTGGATCCGCAGCGCGTGACCTTCTTCCGCCAAAGCGACGTCCCCGAAGTCACCGAGCTGGCGTGGATTCTCTCAACGGTCACCGGAAAGGGCCTGCTCGAACGGGCGCACTCGTACAAGGATAAGATGGCCAAGGGCCTACCGGTCAACATGGGCCTGTTCTCGTACCCGCTGCTGATGGCGGCCGACATCCTGATCTATCTCAGCAACGAAGTGCCGGTCGGGCGCGACCAGGTGCAGCACATCGAGATGACCCAGGACATGGCCGAGTACTTCAACAACACGTACAAACCGGTCTTCATCCGCCCGGAGCCGCGACTGAACGAGGCGCCGGTGGTGCCTGGCATCGATGGCCAGAAGATGAGCAAGAGCTACGGCAACATCATCGAGATCTTCGGCGAACCCAAGGCCATGCGCAAGAAGATCATGAGCATCAAGACCGACAGCACGCCGGTCGAGGAGCCCAAGCACCCCGAAACGGATAACGTGTTCGCCTTGCTAAAGCTCCTGGCGAGCCCGGAGGAAACCGCGGATTGGGAGCGCCGCTACCGGGCCGGCGGCATGGGCTACGGCGAAGCCAAACAGCGGTTGTTTGAACTCTACGAGGCGAAATTCGGGCCGCTGCGCGAGGTCCGCGCCGATTGGGCGAAGCGCCCGGACGAGGTTGAGGACATTCT
>JAAYXS010000851.1 GCA_012515775.1 Phycisphaerae bacterium | reverse complement strand
GTATGAAGCGCACGATCGGCGAGGAGCCGGTTCGCGGGCGAAACTCGCCGAAGGCCAGGGCAGCGATAAAGGCGCCCAAGCAAAAGGCGGGGATTTCGGGCCGCAGGTATTGGACGGCCGAGGCACGATGCAGGCCCAGGGAGCCCGCGATGTCGCGCGTGAAGCACGCCACGCACACGCCCATGTTGGGTGGGTTGCTACGGCCGGAAAAGAGGTCGGCGTTCTGTAGCGTTGCCGCCAACCCGCCGATAACCAGGCCGGCCACGATAATGCCGGAGCGCCTGGCAAAAAAACTGCTAACCTTCGTCACTCGGAATTCCTCCTGTTAAGAGTAGCAATAGCCGCAATGGAATGAGGATCGGCTGTACAGCCGGACGGGCGCAGGATGTTGCATCCGGCGCCGGCCGGGGCGAAACGCAAATCTTTGGCTGTCGTGGGGCTAGCGGTGCGAGGTGCTAGGTGTGCGCAGAATGCGTAGGACCGGTCGAGCGCGCACCGGCCGCGCAGGGAGTCGCAGGCAGTACCCGGCCCTGCACCAGGGCCGCGGGGCCGAACAGTCATGTGCGTCGTCGCAAGACCAAAATAGAGCCTCTACGAGAGCCAGGTCGCAGTTTACCAGAACGGATGGTCGCACTCCAGATTGGCGGATCGAGATCAGGGGATCGAGGAATCGCGGGATCAAGGGATCGAAAAATGGCAGCTCGAGGGCGCAACGTGTGAAGAGCAGAGCCGGGGCGTGTCGGCCCAAAATGTAGCAGGGCCGGGGCGTGTCGCCCCGGATTGCCGCCAAAAGCCTCCGCATCC
The DNA here is from genome assembly GCA_012515775.1 of Phycisphaerae bacterium. GTDB lineage: Bacteria > Planctomycetota > Phycisphaerae > UBA1845 > Fen-1342 > JAAYXS01. The sequence continues at coordinate 2,822 of JAAYXS010000851.1, read as the reverse complement.
GCGCAGTAGCGCGACTTGCCGCTGGCGTCTCCCGATCCGAGCCCTCTGGTCCATTCCGGCTCGACACGAGCCGGCTCTGCTACTCACGTCACGGTCGGCTGTTAACCGGCGGGGGCTTTCCGCGCCTGGGTGGCGCGGTTATCGTGGCATAGCGAGCTAACGATACCTAGATCCGTGCGCTGCCTGCCGCACAGGAACTCGTGTAGATGAAAAGCACCCACGCCGGAGAAGAGTCGAAGCACCGCCGCAGCCGCGTCACGGCCACCATCAAAGCCCTGGTCCGGACGCGGGTCACGGCGGGTTTGATAACGATATTGCCGATTGTGACCACGCTGTGGCTGCTGCGGGTGGTGTTCGGCTGGTTCCGGGACGCGTCGTTCTGGCTGGTCAGCGCGGTGTTGTTCAGCTCGTGGGGGCACCAGTTGCTCGAATCCACCGGGGTGAACGTCTCGGCCGTGAGTGCCACCGGGACGAATCCGACCACGCTGCCGGCCGCGGGCTTCGACGCGCTGCCGCGCGGGATGCGCTGGGGCATTTCGATCTTCTCGGTGCTGCTGACGTTCTTTTTGCTGTACGTGATCGGGATGTTCACGGCCAACGCGATCGGGCGGCGGCTGCTGGAGCTGCTCGAGCTGATTCTCGACCGCGTGCCCTTCGTCAAGACGATCTACCGCACGCTGAAGCAGGTGCTGGGGCTGTTCAGCGCGGATGAGAAGCAGAACTTTCAGCGGGTGGCGCTGGTGCCGTTTCCGAACGAGCTGACGCGCACCGTGGGCTTTATCACGAACACCTTCAAAGACTCGCTGACGGGCGAGGAACTCTGTTCGGTGTTCATCGCGACCACGCCCAACCCGACGACCGGCTTTGTCTTCGTCCTGCGCCGCGCGGATGTGATCGAAGTGGATTGGTCCGTGGAGGACGCCATCAAGATGGCCGTTTCAGCCGGCATCCTGTTGCCTCCCAACATCACCATGATGACCGGGCTGAAACTGGCGGCCCTGAGCAGCGGCTGCCCGGCCGCGGCAAAGCCGTTGAGCGAGGCGCGCGCGACCACAGAATCGAGCGCGAAAGTCCGGCTGGATTGAGCGCGTCAGAGGCTCTCACTTACAAAGGCTCGTCGATCTCGGCCCGGCGGGCCAGGCGCAGGGCGCGGCGTCCGCGTAGCGTGCCGCATACGCCGGCAAACTTGTTTCGGCCGCCGATTTGCAGCAGCAGTTCGCGTTCGGTGGGTTTGTCGAGCACGATCATGTCGCCGGGCCGTAGCGCCCGGAGTTCACTGAGGCGGATGCGGGTTTGGCCTAGATAGGCGGTGACGTCGACCAGGCTGCGGGTCAGGTTGTGCAGCAAGCGTTGCTGCTGCACGTCGGTGGCGCCCTTGGACTTGTAGCCGAACCACGACTGCGTCGTCAGCTTGCTGAGCACGGACTCAATGGTGTTGAAGGGGATGCACATGCTCATTGTGCCGGCGCACGTGCCCATTTTGATTTCGAAGGTGATGAAGACGACGACTTCGGACGGGGCGACGATGTGTACGAGCTGCGGGTTGGTTTCTACGTCTACCACTTCGAAGTGCGCGTCCACCAGGTTGCGCCAAACTTCGGACAGATGTTGCAGAGCCCGTTCGACCAGACGGTTGATCAGCCGCCATTCGATCGAGGTCAGCGGACGCTGCGGGATGTATAACTCGGCGCTGCTGCCGCCCAGGAGCCGGTCGATGATCGGAAAGACGATCAGCGGGCTGAGCTCGAGACACATCTGGCCCTCGAGCGGTGGGGCTTGCAGGATGGCGAAGCAGGTCGGGTTGGGCAGCGAGTGAATGAATTCGCTGTAAGTGAGCTGCTCAACGCCGACCACACGCACGTCGATGATGGTGCGCAGGAATCCGGAAAGCGTCGCGCCGAAATTGCGCGCGAAGCCCTCGTGGATTGAGCCCAGGGCACGAATGTGGTCCTTGCTGACGCGCTCGGGACGCTTGAAGTCGTAAGTGCTGGCGTTCGGCGGCGGGCTGCGGCCTGGGGCGCCATCCGCACGTGGCACGCCGGCCGCTTTGCCCGAAGCCGCGGGCGTCGCACCCGACTCGGTCATGGTGACCGATGCCAGTAGGGCGTCGATTTCGGCCTGATCGAGAACCTCACTCATACAACGACTCGGGCGGGGCGGGTTGGAGCCTCGCGGTTCGTATCGGAAGTGCGGAGTTCACGCCTTGATGCGAGCACGGCGGGGTACGCTACGGGCGACTCGCCCCGGCTCTGCTTACCGGACGCGTTACAAGATTCTTACAGCAATTCGACCCCGGAAAAGCGATAAACCAGCACGAGCAACCCGCCGACGATCGCGCAAAAGACGACCGCCAATACGAGCAGGAGCGTCTCGGACGACATCGGGTCACGACGCTTCGGCCGGGCCATCGCAGTCTCTTAAATCGCCGGGCGCCACACGATACTACGCCCAGGGAGACTCATACCGGGGCGGCTCACGCCTGGGGGCGAATTACGCCTGGGGCGCCTCCGGTTTATGGTAGCGACCGCGAAACTTATCGGCCGGATACTTGCGAGCATTCTTCGCAATCTTATCCAACACGGCCGACGAAAGATCGATACCCAGCACGTTCGCCAGCGATAGCACGTAACAGGTCACATCCGCTAGCTCTTCGGCAATCGCGGCCCGTTTGGCCGGATCTTGCAGAAGTGCCGGTAACTCGTCGTTGCGCACCCATTGGAAATGCTCCAGCAGCTCGGCGGCCTCAATCAGAATCGAGCCCGACAGGTTCTTCGCGTCGTGATAAATCTGCCAGTCGCGCTGGGCAACAAACGCCGCCAGCG
>JAAYXS010000165.1 GCA_012515775.1 Phycisphaerae bacterium | reverse complement strand
CGACGTGAGCTGAGTCATGGTTTCCGGTCCGCACCCGCGCACAACCGGGCCATACGTTGGAATGCCGGGCGCAGCCGGATTCGTGATGAACCCGTGCGGTCCAGCCGACCAGCCGACCGCTGCTCCCGGGAGCAACAGTATAGCGGCCAAAACTGAAACACTCAGATAGCGATGCCATGCCTTCAAGACAGGCCCTCCTATTGTGTAGAACCTGGAGCAGGGAAACCACAGCGCGGTCTGGAGCGCCCACACACGTCTGAAGGCGACCACAGTAAAGAGCCGCGCACCATTTTCAAAGCTGATACGCCTTCATAACAGAAACATGCCCGGAAAACCAACGCGATTGCGCAGCTTTTCCGGCAACATCCAGCAAGTCCCGATAAAACTCGGCATCCGGGCGGCGCGTACAGGCAGCAGTGCGGCGGCGCCGCGCTGGGCCAAAGTTCCGCCGGCCGACAACGAGTCGAACACGCGGCGCCGATTACCCTCTAACCCTAGTTAAGCCATCGACGTTCCAGGCAATTCGAAATGAGTTGCGACGCGCACGGCGCAGCGCGGCGCAACTTCCGCGCCTGCGAACCACGCCCGCGGCTCACCGGTCGAGCGCGTTCCTGCGCGCCGCGCGGTTTCGCTTATCGGCCTTTCTCCGTGGCGCCTGCCAAGCCCTACGGGCCAGCCGGCCAACACATAGACGCCCCGCGAGATCGCCTTTGCAGTCTAGTCCCCCTGTGCGAAATCCTGCGTGAGATGGAGAAAAACGTCCTCCAGCCGCCCATCGAGCGCCGCCTGCCGCCGCAACTCAGCGAGCGTGCCCAGCGCCACCAATCGCCCGTGGTGGATGATTCCAATGCGGTCCGCGACCTGCTCTGCGATGTCCAGTGTGTGAGTGCTCATGAACACAGTGCCGCCGCGCGCCGCCAACTCCCGGAACATGTCTTTGGCAATCCGGATGGTGCGAGGGTCAAGTCCGATCATCGGTTCGTCCACCACCAGCACGCGCGGAGCATGAATCAACGCTGCCGCCAGCGCCACCCGTTGCTTCATGCCGTGACTGTAGGTTTCCGCAAGCCGGTCCAGGAACTCGAACATGCTCAGCCGCGCACTCAACTCCTCCAGCCGCTGAACAGCCACGTCCGGCGGCACGCCGTACATCTCCCAGGTAAACTGCAAGAACTCGCGGCCGGTGAGTTTCTCATAAATAAAGGGCTCATCAGGAACGTATGCCAAACCCTGCTTGGCCAAACGCGCGGCCCCCACCAGGTCGTGCCCGCAAACGTGTACCTGACCGCAATCCGGGCGCAGCAGGCCAGTCGTGATCTTCAGCGTAGTAGTTTTGCCCGCCCCGTTCGGACCCAGGAACGCAAACACTTCGCCGGCTTGAAGCTCCAACGACAGATTGTGCACCGCCGCCTTGCGCCCAAAGGACTTCGAGACGTTCTGCAACCGTACCACCGGCCCTGCGGCTGGCACGCCAGTCGATTGCGGCTCCTGGTCGCTCAATTCGCGCTGTCGCATATCGTTTTCCGGTTCATGCCCTGTCAGCCGAAATTCGCCCCGGCGTGCGGGAGCAAAACGCCTTCACGGGTTTTCCGCTCGCCAAGTCTGCGCCCTGTTGTATGCTTCCTCATCAAACGGCTCATCTCGCAAGATAAGCCGCCCCAGCAATGGCAGGAGTCCGACCTCCTGGCACAGCACCGTACCGTCCGGCGCCACCCACGCCCGCAGTCGCGGGGCCTCGACGACAAAAGCCTCCACAGCCTGCCCCGCATGCTCAATCACCTCGGTGCCCGTAACGCGCACAATCTCCGGCTCCTGGACCAGCACTTGCGAACTAAAACCCGGCATGACCTGGCTAAGCGGGTTCATCAACTGCAGCCGCCACGTCTGCCCGACATACAGGCCGGGCAGGCGCATAAAGGGCCGCAATACATCTCCGAAGGCCCGCGTCAAGCGGGCATCCAGCACGAACACGCCTTGCTCGCGGCCGGCCTGCCAGCGGCAGGCGAACTGATCGGGCGGCATGAGTTCGCCGCGCAACATGACCGTGAGCGGCAAACCGTGCAAGCTGATCGTGAGTTCGTCAAGAACCTGATCCGGCCCGGTGTAGCGCAACTCGCTATCGACGCGCACCTTCGGCGTATGCAGGCCGTCGGGCAGGTCGATGGAATTCAGTAGCGTCGTGGAGCTCACAGAGACGTAGCGCTCCAACGTCTGAATCTGTGTCCAACTGTGGCCGATGCAGCGGTCGTGGGCGTCGAAGATGCCGATCTGCTGGCGCTCGTAGAGCAGGTTGTCCCCGGCCTGGGGTTCGACGCGCGGAGGGTCGCCGGCGGTCCAGCGCGGCAATATGTCGCGCACGAACAACGAAGTGTTGCCCGCGAGCATGGCCAGCACTACGCCAATTCCGATCCAGCGGTTCAGCATTCGGGCCTCATGCTCGCAACCAGCCCGGCGGGCCATTCCCGCCGCCAGCCTGCACGAATTCTACGGATGCCCAAGTAAGCGGGTCAATTCTGAGCGCTGCGCCAGCCGGCAGGTGCGAAAATCCCCCAACTTCGCTATAACTCCACCCCCATGGACCTGGCCATCCTGGTCGTATTCTGCCTCGTTTACATGGGAATGATCCTCGGCCGCTTTCCCGGCCTGGCGATCGATCGCACCGGCGTGGCCCTGCTGGGCGCCATCGCCTTGATCGCCACGGGCCGGCTGACGCCCGAAGCCGCCTGGAACGCGATCGACGTGCCCACCATCACGCTGCTGCTCAGCTTGATGGTGGTCTCGGCTCAGTTCCGCCTGGGAGGTTTTTATTCGGTGGTCGCCCAGCGCCTGTCGACCGCGCAAGTCTCACCCAGCGTACTGCTGCTTCTACTGATCGGTGTGAGCGCACTGCTGTCGGCCGTGCCGGCGAACGACATCGTCTGCCTGGCCTTCACCCCCCTGCTCATCGAGGGCTGTGTGCGGCGCGGACTGAAGCCGGTCCCGTTCCTGCTGGCGCTGGCGTGCGCGTCAAACGTCGGATCGGCCGCCACGCTGATCGGTAATCCGCAGAACATGCTGATTGGCCAGAAACTGAGCCTGTCCTTCTCAGGCTATTTGCTTGACGGAGTCTTGCCCGCGGCGCTGGGGTGCGTGGCCATTTGGCTGCTGATTTGCTGGCTGGTGCGCGGCCAGTGGCGGCAGCGGCCGGGCACGATCGATATCCCCGCGCCGCACTTTGACCTCTGGCAGACCGCCAAAGGCAGCGTGGTGCTGGCCGGTTTGATGGCGGCGTTTCTCTTCGCGCCCTGGCCGCGTGAAGTCGTGGCGCTGGACGCGGCCGGCCTGCTGCTGATGAGCCGCTACCTGCACACGCGCCGCATGCTGGCGCAGGTGGATTGGCAGCTCTTGGTGCTGTTTGCCGGCTTGTTCGTCGTCAATCACGCCCTGGCGGCTTCCGGCATGCTGGCGCAGGGCATGGAACGGCTGCACGCGGCCGGCGTCGCAATCGAGCAACCCGTGTGGCTCTTCGGCACGACGGTGGTGCTCTCGAACCTCGTCTCCAACGTGCCGGCCGTAATGCTCTTGCTGCCCGCGGCGACCCACCCTCAAGCGGGGGCAATCCTGGCTCTGGCCAGCACGTTGGCCGGCAATCTCTTCATTGTGGGCAGCATTGCCAACATCATCGTGATCGACCAGGCCGAACGGCTTGGCATTCGCATCACGTGGCGTGAGCACGCGCGGGTCGGCGTGCCCGTAACACTTGCCACGCTGGCCATCGCGGGCGCGTGGCTGTATTTCCGCGCCGGCGCACAGTGTTAGACAGCTTTCAGCTCACTCGCATCAGCGAGGTCGCACCTACGGCGTGATAAAGTGATAGGGTGATAAGGGGTTCCGCGGAGCGTCCTTTATCACCCTATCACTCTATCACCTTATCACGTTATCGCAGG
>JAAYXS010000850.1 GCA_012515775.1 Phycisphaerae bacterium | reverse complement strand
CTGGGCGGCCTGCGCGAGGCATTGGCCCATGTTCTGGCAGGATTGCTGGGCTTGCTGCTTCTGTTGGAATTTCCTGACCAGTTCCTGAATTTGCTGTTGCGACATGCCCTTGTCGCCCAACTGCCGCTGAAGCTCCTTGGCGGCTTCCTTCGGGTCCATCTTTGAGAGCTGATCGAGCAGCTTTTGAGCGTCGGCCTCGGAGAGGCCTGCTTTCTTTTCCAGCTCTTTTCGCAGGTAGGTGGCATCGTCGAGTTTGGCGAGTTGGTCGGCGAGGCGTTCGAGCTGCTGCTGCATCTGCTTGAGCTGCTGCCGCGCGGCGGCGTCGCCGGTGCGGGCGGCGTCTTCGAGCTTCTTTTTCATTTGTTCGAGCGATTTGCGGGCGCCCTCGAAGTCGCCCTGCGCCAGCGATTGCGAGAGCTGCGCGCCGGGGTCCTGACCGGCTTGCGGATCGAGGCGTGAGAGCAAGCGCTGTGTCTCGCGCAAGCTTTCGAGCTTGGGATCGTTTTGCCGGGCCGCAAGGCGGTCGGTTACGTTGTCGATCTTTTGGGCGGCCTCGCGGCGGACGTCCTCTGGCGTGGCGGTGGGCTGGTCGGGCATTTGAAGCGGCTCGAGGTCGGTCGCGAGGTCCTTCAGCGCCGGGTTGGCCTCGGCCATTTCTTTGAACTTGTTGAGGCGGACTTCAAAGTCCTGGCGGATGGCTTGCTTCTCGGCCATGGTCTGGCTGAGCTGCTCCTCGTTTTCCTTGTCTTTCGCGCCGGCCAGCAGGTTGAGCTCGGGCATCGTGAAGGCCAGGATGACGGCGGCGACGACGGCGGCCGTGGTCCAGGGCCAGAGTGCGGGGGCGCGGAGGCGCACGTGCGCGGGCACGTGGACGATGGCGGCCTTCTTCTCGGCATCGACGAGGGCCAGGCGGGCGAAGGGGTCGTTGCTGGCGGATGGGCCGAGTGCGACCGCGGTGCTGAGACGCTCCTTCAGGCCGGCGGCCTGATCGACGACGGCGGCGGCCTGCAAGGGGCTGACGCGCCGGTAATAGGTGGCGATAGCGGTTATCGGGGCGGCCAGGGTCAGGGCGAGCCAGGCGCTGGTCCAGATCGGAATGTGGAGGACGAAGGCGCGTTCGACCAGAAAGACGAGCACCCACAGGCCGGTGGCGATCAGGATGGCAAACGCGGCCCGGTCGAGGATTACGTTGGCCATCAGGCGCTGGCGTGCGCGGTTAACTTTCTGCTGGATTACAGACATAGCCCGTCTCCTGGGCATAGACAGCCCGTCCGCTGGGCGTAACGGGGGTTCCGCCATAGATGATTACGAAGAGCAGGCGGCGAGGCAACAAGGGCGGGAGGCGGGGGACGCGTGGCGATCAAGGCGGTGCGACAAGACCGGCGTTCCGGCGGGTTCATGGGGCAGGTGATCAAGCAGATGATCATGCGTCTGATAAAAACGTGGTGCGAGGGAGCGCCAGGGGCAGGTGCGCAGGTGCTCATGCATTGTGCACTCGATTCTGATAATGTGCCGATAATTTTGCGACGAGACAGCAGGGGCCGGAACGCCAGTTTGCCAGATTGCCAAGTGGTTTCCGTTTTGACCGATAAAAGCCGCGTTTGGGTTGCGCCAGGGGCAGGTTGCCATATTGCCAAGGTATGCGCGCTCGGTTTTGGCAAAGTGCCGATAACGCGCGGCGCGAGAGCAGGAGACAGGTGAACAGGAGACAGGTGATTAGCAGAAGATAGGGCGTGGAAGGCGGCAATTAAGAATGACAGATTCATGCAGGGCCTTTCTGCGCGCGGGCGCGGTTCTGCTAGAGATTCTATGAAGCTATCAGCCCTAAGGTATCAGCTTTGAGCCGGACTGCGCGGATTATGCGTGGCTGCGCGCCAATAGCGGGGGAGTGGGCAAAAGGCAGCAGCTATCCGCGAAGGCAACCGCATCGGCGCACAAACTAGCGCTAGTTTCCGCCGTGACCGGCGCGCTCACCGGCCAACTCCTTCCGCGGCCGGCCTTCGGCGCGCATTGTGTGCGGCAAGCCCAGCCGCGCGGCCGTGCGCTG
>JAAYXS010000849.1 GCA_012515775.1 Phycisphaerae bacterium | reverse complement strand
GGAGCGCGAGCCGCTGGGAGACGACATGGCCGAAAATTCTTCTTCCGCTCAGGGCGGCAGTGACGAGCGGATCGTGTCTGCGGAGATGCTCTCGAGTCGCACCGCGCCGCCGCCTCATTCCACGGCCTGGCGGCTCGGCAAGCAGTACGCCGAAAGCTGGCCCGTTTCCAGCGATCCCCAAAAGGAGGCCGCGCGCACCTCGGACGGATACGTCAATTCCGCCCAGTACTTGAGCACGGCGCAGCGGAAACGCGATCAGCACACCAGGGACGCCGGTCATAATGGAGACGCCGCCCGGCCGGGCAGCTTTCGCGGGGTCGATCTCGATTATCACCACTGGCTGGAGGACGTGCTCGGCAAACGCCCGGTGCGCTGGTTACTGGGCTTCCTGTCGCGCCCGCGGCGGGACGGTGGCACGATCATTCAGCAAGCGATTGAGTCGTATGCCAATCCGCAGGCTAGCCTGTGGCAGCGTCTCAAGTATTGGCCGATCCACATTGCTATTCGCCGCATCAAGGGAACCACATCGGACGAGACGTTCCGCCGCAGTGTGGCCGAGCACACCAGCACCGTGCGCGGGTTGGTGCTGACGGCCCGCAGCGTCGCGGAATTCGGGCTCACCACGCCCCAGCGATTCTCCGCCCCCATGTTCCTGGTGTGGAACTTTACCAACCTTTGCAACCTGAACTGTCGGCACTGCTATCAGGACACCGCGCACCGCCGTTTGCCCGATGAACTGTGTCTGGCGGAAAAGCTGAACGTGGTTGACCAAGCCGGCCGGCTGAGCATCCCCATGATCGCCTTCGCCGGCGGCGAGCCGACCATCGATCGCGATCTGCTGCCGGTCCTGCACCGCTGTCACAAATACGGCATCCACACGAGCATCGCCACGCATGGCGGCACGATGACCCCCAAGCTGGCCGCGGAGCTGGCCGAAGCCGGCGTCCGATACGTCGAGATTTCGCTGGATTCTGTCGACGCGCGGCGGCACGACGAGTTCCGCGGCGTGCGCGGCATGTGGGAACGCTCGGTGCGTGGCATGCGTATTGTGACGCAGACGCCCGGGCTGCGCCTGGGCGTCGCAATGTGCGTGCACCAGGGCAACTACGACGAAGTCGAGCGAATGATTCAGTTCGCCATCGACATCGGCGCCTCAACATTTGCGCACTTTAATTTCATTCCCGTGGGCCGCGGGCTGGAGATGGTCGAGGGCGACCTGACGCCGCGCCAGCGCGAGCAGCTCTTGCTGCTGCTGAACAAATGGATGCAAAGCGGCAAGATCGGCGTGCTCTCAACAGCGCCGCAACTGGGCAAAGTCTGCCTGGCGCACGCGCCCATCGAGGGCCGCACCGCCGCCAGCCATGCCGGCTCGGGCGCCGGCCTGAAGGCCCGTGTGGTCGCCAGATACCTTGGGGGATGCGGCGCCGGGCGCTGCTATAACGCAATCCAGCCCAACGGCGATGTCACCCCCTGCGTATACCTGCCGCACCGCGTGCTGGGCAACGTCCGGCAGCGCCCGCTGGCCGAGATGTTCCGCGACAACAAGTTTTGGGAAATCTCCTGCGACCGCGCCCGGCGTTTGAGCCACTGCGAAGTCTGCAAGTTCAAGAATTATTGCGGCGGCTGCCTCGCCCGCTCCGACGCGTACTACGGCGTCTTAAATGCCGGAGACCCGGGCTGCTTGTTCAACGAGAAGCACTGGGAAGAATTGGTGCGCCGCGGAGTGGCCAGCGACCCCACGCTGGCAAACGGCTGCGACGCCGAGGCAGTCGAAGCCGGCGCCGGCGCGGTGCAAGCCACGCAGTAGCCGCAACAGAACTCGAACGCCTCTACGCCAGCCCCAGCGCCGCCGCGTGCGGCTGCAGTGCCGCAATGCAATTGCGAATATGGTCGTCCAGCGGCAATTCCAGCAACTGTGCCCCCGCCTCGATATCCTCGCGCGAAACCGCCGCCGCGAACGCCGGCGTCTTCATCTTTTTCTTCACGCTCTTGGGCTCTAACCCCTCCAATCTCGTCGGCCTCACCAGCGCGCAGGCAATCAGAAACCCGCACAGCTCGTCCACCGCGAACAGCGTTTTACGCAGCGGCCGGTCGCGCGGGTACTCGTCCAGGTTCCAATGCCCGTGCGATAGAATCGCGCCCACGATCTCCTCATCGACACCCTTCTCGCGCAGAATGCGGGCCCCTTCGCGCGTGTGCGCGGGCGGATTCGGCCAGCGCTCATAATCAAAATCGTGCAGCAGGCCCACCACACCCCACAAGTTTTCATCCTCCCCGAAATGCCGCGCGTAGTGCCGCATCGCCGCCTCCACCGCCAGCGCATGCTTGCGCAGCGAGTCGTTCTGCGTGTACTCGCACAACAAATTCCAGGCTTCATCACGAGTCATAGGAAGCTCCTATGGGGAAGGAAACCAGGCAAAGACTCCTGTGATATTATCGCCGAGTTCACGGCCACAGCACCGCCGTCGGCACGTATCCTTTTACCCGCGCCAACTCTTGTATCGCCATCTCGTAATTGTTGAACCGGCCGACGCGCACCACGTATACCAGAACACCGCCGCGCGGTTCGCGTTGCACGGTGGGCGAGAAACCCGCCTGTTGCAGTTGCTTGACCAGGCCCTCCGCGTTCTTGATGCTCGAAAAAACCCCGCACTGCACCGAAAAATGGTCCGCGTTGATCTGCGTCCGGCGAACTGCATCACTCACAACGCTGCTCTGCGGAAACTCGTCGACAATCCGCCGGAAAGTACGCCGGGCAGTCTCCCAGCGGCCCATCCGTTCATAGCAGGCGCCCAACCGGAATAAGAACAGGTCCTTCGGAGGCTCCTGCGGCGCGATCTCGGCCACCGCTTCGTAGTATTTGGCCGCATCGGCCCAGCGCCCGTCCTCGTAATCCAACGTCCCCAGCACGCTGTTCGCCCGCCAGCACACGTCGGCCTGGCCCGGGAACGAGGCGGCGCGCTGCAGGTCCTGCCGCGCGTCCTGCCGCCGGTTCAGCCCGGCCAATGCCACGCCGCGCAGGTAGTGAGCCCGGGCCGCCTC
>JAAYXS010000164.1 GCA_012515775.1 Phycisphaerae bacterium | reverse complement strand
TCGAGGCGGACCATCAGGGTCTGAATGTCCTCACGGTCAAAGGGCGTGATGAAGCTCTGATCCAGGCGATCCAAGGTGCGGTGGGCGATGTCGTCGCCGTCGTGCTCGAGCTGGCGAATGCGGGCCAGATGGTCGTCCCGGTGCTCGTAATCGCGGCCCAGCTCGGCGTAAGTTTCCGCGGCTTTGACGATGATTTGCCCGGCCTTGTCAAAAAGGTCAAAGAACGCGACGTTTCGGGGGATGATGCTGAACAATGAGTCACCTCTGCGCGCCGACCACTAAGTACCCCACCGCAAAATGTCAGCATTTTAGAGCGGCAGGGGCGGGATGCCAAGGCGAGCTTGCGAGAACCCGCGGGCCGCGCGTAATCCCGCCGGCGGTGCATCGTAATTCCGGTGGCGCTGCATCGTCTTCTCCAACGCTCGCCGCCGGTCGCGGTTGATCGGCCGCCGCCGGCCCCACATAATTTAGCGTAGCGCGGTCGATCATTCAGTGCTTCCGCATCCTGGCGGCCAGAAAGGCTGCAACGCATGGCTAAACAACGCGTAGTAATCGTCGGTGGTGGTCTGGCGGGGTTGTCAGCGGCCATGCAGCTTGCCGAAGAAGAAATCGGGGTCGACCTGATCAGCATGGTGCCGGTTAAGCGCAGCCATTCGGTGTGCGCCCAAGGTGGCATCAATTGCGTCAACAAGTTCACTCGCGCCCAGGGCGACACCGAGTGGAACCACTTCGACGACAGCGTTTACGGCGGGGAGTTCCTGAATAACCAGCCGCCTGTCAAGGAAATGTGCGAGTGGGCGCCACACATCGTGGATTTGGCCGACCGGCTGGGCGTGCCGTTTAACCGCTCGGACGAGGGTAACCTGGCGACGCGACGCTTCGGCGGCACGCTGTATAAGCGCACGATCTACGCCGGCGCGTCCACGGGACAACAGCTTCTTTACGCGCTGGACGAGCAGGTGCGGCGTTGGGAGATGGAGGGCCGCGTCAAGAAGTACGAGTTCTGGGAGTTCCTCGGGCCCATCCTGGACGAACAGGGCATCTGCCGCGGCTGCGTGGCGCAGGACATGTTCTCGCTGGAGATCAAGGCGTTTCCGGCCGACGCGGTAATCATGGCGACCGGCGGACCGGGGTTGGTCTACGGCAAGTCGACGATGTCGATGGTCTGCACGGGTGGGGCGAACGCGCGCGCGTATAAGGCGGGGGCGATCTATGCCAACGGCGAATTCGTGCAGGTACACCCGTCGGCGATTCCGGGCGCGGATAAGCTGCGGCTGATCTCCGAAGCGGCCCGAGGTGAGGCGGGCCGCGTGTGGGTGCCGCGCAAGCAGGGCGATCGGCGTCATCCGAACGAAATCCCGGAAACGGAGCGCTGGTATTTTCTCGAAGAGAGGTACCCGACGTACGGCAACCTGCTGCCGCGTGATATTGCGACGCGTGAGATATTCCAGATTTGCCGGGACGGCTATAGCGTCAGCCCGCACACGTACGCGGTATACCTGGATTTGACGGAGCGCGCTACGGGCGTCAAGCGCGAGGTGCTGGAGCACAAGCTCGGCGCGATTCTGGATATGTACCGCAAGTACAAGGGCGTGGACCCGCTTTCCGAGCCGATGCAGATTTTCCCGGCGGTCCATTACAGCATGGGCGGGCTGTGGGTCGATTATGAACGCGATGATCGCACAGGCGGGCTGCGCGTCGATTCGCCGCGAAATCAGCAAACGAACGTGCCGGGGCTGTTTGCGGTCGGCGAATGCGATTACCAATATCATGGGGCCAATCGCCTGGGCGCCAATGCCCTGCTGAGCTGCATCTTCGCCGGGTTGCTGCTGGGGCGCTGTATGCGTTCGTTCCTTGCGGCACTGCCGGGCGGCAGCGTGGACAAAGTTTCCACGAGCGTTTTTGAGGTGGAAGTGGCCCGCCACAAACAGGAATACGAGCAGTTGCTGGCGCGCGAGGGCCGCGAGAACGCGTACCTCATACACCGCGAGTTGGGCGAATTGATGACGCGCAACGTCACCGTCATCCGGCATAACGCGGACCTGCGGCGCACGCTGGACAAACTGGAGAAATTGGCCGAGCGCTATCGCCACGCCCCGGTGGCGGACCAGAGCGGCCTGTGGACCAACCAGTCGCTCAGTTTCACGCGCGCCGTCGGGGATATGATCCTGTTGGCGCGGGTGATTACGGAGTGCGCGTTGCTGCGCGACGAGTGTCGCGGGGCGCATTACAAGCCCGAATTCGCGCTGCCGGCGCCGACTGCCGAGCGGCCGGACGAGCTGCGCAGACAGGCCGAGGAATGGTGCCGGCGTTTCAAGGAGCAGAACGACCGCTGGCTCAAGACGACGCTGGCGACGTACACGCTGGATGGGCCGCGGATCACGTATGAGCCGGTTGATTTGTACTCGATACCGCCGCGGCCGCGGACATACGGCATGAAGGGCGCGGAAATAGTGGAGCGCGTCTGGGCAGAGCGGTACGAAGCGAGCAACGGATCAGAATCGCGCGAGAGCAATGACGTGAAAAGTTCTTAGTAGTTAGTTCTTAGTACTGGCCAAAGTCGCCTTTTACTCAAGACTAATAACTAATAACTAATGACTATTACCCGGAAGCTCAAGCATGCTAGAAAAGTTCACAGTCCGCGTGCAGCGCCAGGACGGGCCCGCGACCAAGCCGTACACGCAGACGTTCGAGCTGCCATATAAGCCGGATATGAACGTGATCTCCGTCCTGCAGGAGATCGCGGCCCACCCGGTGACCGCTGACGGCCAGCACACGACGCCGGTTGTGTGGGATAGCAACTGCCTTGAGGAAGTGTGCGGCGCGTGCAGCATGGTGATTAACGGTTTCGTGCGGCAGGCGTGCAGCGCGCTGGTCGATGAACTTCTGCGGGCCGGTCCGGTGATCGACCTGAAACCGATGTCGAAGTTCCCGGTGATCCGCGATCTGTTCACCGACCGTTCGCGCAT
>JAAYXS010000163.1 GCA_012515775.1 Phycisphaerae bacterium | reverse complement strand
GTCAGCCGTCAATGGCATGGCCCTTACCTTTACGCTAGGGCAGGCTCCAGCCGGACCTTCGGGCCCAGGGCAGCCGGAACCGCCTGTTATTCCCAGTACTATATGTCAGTTGGGCGGAAGCTGCAACGGGCGCGCCCAGTCGCAATGTTTTTGGGTACCCGGCGCCGGCCGCTGCGCCGCCCACCGCGTCACCCCATCCTTTGGGAGGGGACGGCCCTCAGGCCTGCGGACCGGCAGAGCGTATAATCGAGCGGGTAATTGGGCGTTGGCCGTGCCGCTGTTGATCATAATTTTCGGGCTGTTCGCGCCACGCGTCGTTCTCGTGTTGGCGTGGTGCGGCGGGATCTTCAATGGCGTCTGGAACACGCTGCTCTGGCCGCTTCTGGGGCTGATCTTCCTGCCTTACGCGACGCTCGCTTACGGGCTTGCCTATCGGTACGGTTCCGGGCTGCATGGCTTCTGGCTGGCGCTGTTCATTCTCGGGATCGCCATCGACCTCGGCGCGGTAGGCGGCTCAGCACGCCGACGTCGCCGGCGCACTTTGACAGACTGAGAAGTTCCACCCGGTGAACCACCGTAAGTTTGCCGGGCTACTTGCAATCGGCGCCGGATGCCCCCAGAATTCGCTCGGGCCGATAATGTTGATGTGAGAACAGAATGCGGTATTTGGTGATCGCCGGATTTGCGGCCATTTTAGCCGGCTCTCAGTGGGGCTGTGTTTCGGGAAGCGCGACGTGCTCCCCGGGCGGCGGCTGATTCCTCAAGAGGCTCTTCGAGCCGCGCCGGTCGGCGCAAACGACGTCTCCAGAATCCTTTAATGCCAGCCCAAGCGTGCCGAGAACCAGCTCAGATGTAACATTCGGGCCAGCGCAGCCTTCCATGCCGAAGAGGTGCCCAAGCGCGTGCCCGGACCCGGCTCCGGAGGCCGCTCCGAGCCCGTCTCAGGCTCCGGCCAACGAGGTGTACATCCTGGACCCAAACATGGACACCCGCACCTTCTTGCTGAATGAGAAAGCCAAGCGGGAAGCGGCGAATAAGGGCGCGACTGAATAGGCTGAGCGGCGGGACCGCTTTTCACCCGGCGCGCGGGCGAGTAGTTTGACGTGGGCCGGGTGATTTGCTGCGCACGCCGGTGGTCGGCGCCGCGCTCCCGGCGCGGGGCGGAGGCCACGGCCGTGCGCATCGTGCCAGGCAAGCGAGGGCGTCGGGTCGCCAGGCGGCGCAAGCAGCGTGCCGCGCCGCTCGCAGTGCTGCTGATCGTCGCCGGCTTGATACTGGCCCAGCGCCTCAGCGGCTGCCCGGCCCCCTGGCAAATCGCCCAGCCGAATCTGAGCACATCCGCCGGTTCAAGCGGGCGGACGTTTTTCCTGGACCGGCCAGCGTCGGCCGACTTCCGGCTGATGACTTATAACGTGTGTTGGGACAGCGTTTTTCCAAGCAAGGACGCGACGCGGGCCGAGAGGTTTCAGCGGATCATCCGGGCTGTCGCTCCCGACGTGCTGGCGCTGCAAGAGATTCGGCAGTTCGACGCGAGCGAAACCGCGGCCTTGCTGGACGAAATCAGTCCGCGCCCGGCCGGGGAGCGGTGGCACGCGTGTCGCGGCAAGGCCGGCGTCATCGCCAGCAGGTTTCCCCTGATGTGGGCGTTCACGCGCCTGGACCCGCCGACCTACCGCGATCCGGTCATTGCGCTGATTGATCTACCCGATAACCGTTGCGCCCTGGACCTGTGCGTGATAAATAATCACTTCAAATGCTGCGGGGGTCCCAGCAACGATCCCATACGCCAACAGCAGGCCGATGGCGTGATGAACTGGCTGCGCGACGCGCGGATGCCCGGCGGCGAGGTGGATGTTCCGGAGCACACGGCCTTCGTGTTCGCGGGCGATTTAAACCTGGTCGGCGAGCCGCAGCCACTGCTGACGCTGCTGACTGGCGACATCTTTGACGAAGCGCTCTTTGGGACTGACTTCGCGCCGGATTGGGACGGTACGGACCTGACTGACGCACATCCTTGGCACAACGGTTGCGGCCCGGATGATTACACGTGGCGGAATGACGATTCGGCCTTCGATCCAAGCCGGCTCGACTATGTTTTGTATTCGGATAGCGTGCTCGAGGCAGTGAACCAGTTTGTTCTGAACACACTTCTGATGAGCGAAGCCGATCTGGCAGATAGCGGGTTGGAGCGGTTTGACTGTTGCCACGACGCTCACGGACGGGAGCTGGACCATTTACCGGTCGTGGTCGATCTGCGAATCAGGGGGCGGTGACGCGTCTAAGTTGTTGTGCTACAGTAGCTTACGTGTGAGCGTATTCTGGCTTCGGGCATCGAACGAGAGGCCGCCTAAGCATCTCGTATTGGATCTGGACCGTTTGGCGTGAAGCTTAGAGGACTTTGCGCTGACGGGCCGTAATTAGCGTTTCGGCAACAGCTTGCGCGACAGCGGGGTGGCCCGGAAACCGGGCCGACCCAGTAGGTCCGGCGCAGCGGCGCGCACATCTGGCTCTGGGTCCAACGTGCCCGCACCGAAACATGCAAATAGTTGCTCCGGCGCGTGGCAGGCACGACAAAGCTCAGATTGCAGTTGATTTATGGGGTGGTTTTCGGTTAATTATATGGCATAGTGTTCCGCAGTTTCTTGTGTGCCAGGCTGGTTTGCTTCGCGCTGTGCGGCGCGTGGAGGGGGGAGTGTACCCGTTTGGGCTAGTTTGTTTGTTCAACTTAACAAAGGAGGGTCTTCCTTGAGAAGTTCGAAGTATCGTGTCTTTGCAACGGTAGCCGTAACGTTGCTCCTGGGAGCAGCGGTCGGCTGGTCGGCTGGACCGCACGGGTTCATCACGAATCCGGCTGCGCCCGGCATTCCAACGTATGGCCCGGTTGTGCGCGGGTGCGGACCGGAAACCATGACTCAGCTCACGTCG
>JAAYXS010000162.1 GCA_012515775.1 Phycisphaerae bacterium | reverse complement strand
TCTCTCAATCAGCCGACCCGATAAGCGAGCGGACGCTCCTTCCGGTGATTGACCGGCCGGCCGCGCATGGAGTCACCCAATGCTTCGCTACCTTTCGCGCACTGCCCCGCCCGCGCTGTTTATCGGATTGTCGTGCCTCCTCTTCGCCTGCGAGCCGCAGTACATACCCGAGTGGCTGGGCGGCGGCTGGACAAGGCCCAAAAGCGAAGGCGCCGGCAGCTACACCGGCGGCGGCCCGGCCTTCACGGAGGAACTCGTCCAGGCCCGCACCTTCACCAATGGCACCGCAGTTACGACTGTTACTTACCTGTTGAACGATCTCGACGGCGCCGACCTCATCCCCGACGGCGATGTACTGCTGCGCACCCCCTACGGCATCGACTTCAACGGCGACGGCAAGATCGACCCCGTGGTCGGCTACGGCGGCAACCAGGCCGTCATTCAAATTCTGCTCAGCGATCCGGACACGCTGCCCGGATTCGTCCGCTACACCAGCCTCACGCTCGACAGCAAACGTGATATGCGGAACCTGACCGACGTGGCGGTCGGCGACATCGACCGCGACGGTGCGCTGGACATCGTCGCCGGCGCCGAGGGCGCGGTCTGGTATTTCCATCACCCCACCGGTTGGCCCACTACCGCTCTGGCCGACTGGGGCAACCCTGATCCCAACGATGACTTGCGCGAGCGGATCGACGCCAGTTACACGATGCTGTCCGACTCCGAAATCCAGGCGATCATCTCCCAAGCCCTCGGCCCGGGTGTCAATATCGATGACTACATCGTCACCGTGGAGCAAAGGTACCGCAACGTCCAGATCGGCGACCTGGACAATGACGGCGATAACGACGTGATCGCGTCGCGCAGCTTCGTTATGACTTGCACGCCGCGTCCCGATGTCCCCGTCGAACCCATTCAAATCACCGACGGCAACGTGATGGCCTTCATAAACCCCGGCTTTGCCACCACCGGCCACAATTGGTCCGCCATCAGCCTCGGCACCCACGAGCGCCAGAGCCGGCTCGATCGCGACGGGGCGACCGGCCTGCTGCTGTACGATCTTGACGACGATGGCGATCTGGACGTCATTTCGGCCGCTGGTGAAGACAACAACGCGCAGGTGGCGTGGTTCGAAAACCCGGTTGAGAACCGGCCGCAGGCCCCCGGCCCGGGTCTGCTGGTCGATACGCCCTGGAAGCAGTGGCGCATCGGCAGCGTTCGCAACGCCTGGAGCATCGACATCGCCGACCTGACCGGCGACGGCCGTCCCGACGTGGTCGCGACCGGCAGCGATCAGCAACAGATGTTGCTGTTCGTCCAGCCGAACGCCGGGCCGGCCCGCAGCTACGACTGGGACACGTACGTGCTGGTGACCTTCGGGGCCTTTGAGCCGCGCGACTTGAAGATCGTGGACATTGACAGCGATGGCGTCCTGGAGATCGTCGTCGGCGGAAGCGCGGGCGCCGTTCGTTACTTTGAGAGCTCCGGCGACCCGACGCAGGAGTGGAACCCGGTAGTGATCACGAATTTTGCGGCGGGCGGCGACGTGGGCTGGCTCGGCTACGGCGACCTGGACGCGGACGGCGACTATGACCTGGTGACCGTGATCGAAACCGACCAGGAGAACGACTCGCGCGTGAGTTGGATCCGCAACGAAATTATCACACTGCCCGGAATAGCGTCGCCGTAGAGCTCCAGTCTCGCCACGAACGCAGCTTCAAGCAGTAGCGGGCCGCGTGCGCCCTCGATGACACGTGATAAGGTGATAAACTGATAGGGTGATAAAGGACGCCCCTTTATCACCCTATCACTTCATCACTTTATCACTCTGTGCCGCCCGAGCGTGCTAAGATCTGCCGGAGCTTGCTACCAAGGTTTGCCGGAGCCGGCTATGCGCGTGACATGGAGCGGGGCAGATGTCCACCTTGATCCCACCGGCCCGATCCGCGCCCGCGTTCGCCCGCCCGGCTCAAAAAGCCTCACTAACCGCTACCTGCTCTGCGCCGCCCTGGCCGATGGACAGACCATCCTCGACGGTGCCTCTCTCGCCGCCGACGCCGACCGCATGGTCGCCTGTCTGCGCGAACTCGGAATCGTAATCGGCATCCGCCACACTAATCCGCCGCAGATGGCCGTCGCCGGCTGTCGCGGTCACCTTCCGGCCGGCGAAGCCGAACTCGACGCCGGCGATGCAGGTACCGTGATGCGCTTCCTCACCGCCCTGATTACCCTCGGCTACGGGCGGTACCGGCTGGACGGCTCGCCGCGCATGCGGCAACGCCCAATCGGCCCGCTCGTCGGCGCACTCCAGGGCCTGGGTGCGCCGCTGGGATACGACGCCGAACCAGGCTTCCCGCCCGTAACCGCCATGGCGCGCGGCCTGGTCGGCGGACGCGTACGACTGGACCGCCTGGCCTCCAGCCAGTTCGTCAGCGCGCTTTTGATGGTCGCGCCTTACGCCATGAGCGACTGCTTCATCGCCCTGCGCGGCCGGCCCCCCAGCGAACCGTACATCCAGATGACCGTCCAGCTCATGCGCCAGATGGGCGTGGAGGTGCTGGGCGACAGACGCCGCTTCATAGTGCCCGCCGGGCAACGCTATCGCGGCGGCGAATACGCGGTCGAACCGGACGCCTCGGCCGCCACGTACCTCTGGGGCGCAGCGGCCGTCACGGGCGGCGCCGTGCGCGTGGATGGGCTGTCTCGTGCCAGTCTCCAGGG
>JAAYXS010000013.1 GCA_012515775.1 Phycisphaerae bacterium | reverse complement strand
GAGGAACGCCTGGCCAGGTTGTTGTTCTGGAAGTGCATCATGCCGATTCAATTCCGCTGTAGCGGCTGTGGGCAGCCGATCGAAGTTGACGATGAGCACGCCGGGAAAATGGCGGCCTGTCCCTATTGCAACCGTGTGGTGGCGGTCCCGCTGGCTTCCTCGTTGGAGGAACAGCCCATCGCCGGCGCCCGTCCCGCTGCCTCACCCGGGCAGGCAGAAACGGGTTGGTCACCACCGCCGCCCGAAGCCGCCCGCCCTCTTGACGCACGAGAACAGACGGGGCGGAAGTACGGCCGATACGCACTCGTCTGCCTGGCGTTGGCCGGAATATCGATGGTGGTCTTGCTCGTCCTCGCTTTTCCGGCGCTGAAAGAAATAGCGCGGGTGTCAGCCACGCAACCGGGGCAGATTACGGGGAGTCAGCTCGAGGAAGTCGAAGAAATCGCGCGTGGCGCGCAAACGCGGCCGGCGGTTATGACCCTAAGCTGCATAGCGCAGCTTTTAATCGTAATCGCACTCGCCCTGTCCATCACGAGCGTGGTTCAGTGCCGGCGCAACAACGTGGCCGGTATCGTGGCTCTGGTCCTATCCGCATTGCTGACAGCCTGTGTATGCTGCAGTGCGCTATTAAACGTGGCCGGCGCGATGTCGACCTGACGAACCCCGAGGAGGCGGAGCGTAAAGCTTAGACTCGCCAGGGCAAGCGCCCGCCGAAATGCCGAAAGAGCAGGCCCAGCGTCCGGAACAAAACGTACGCCAGGTAGAAGACCATCTCGCCCGCAGCGATTGGGTAGACAGTCGCCACTGCGCTCGGCCATCCCATCGCGCCGGGACTGAGCCCAATGAAGATCACGATCGCCGCGACGAGCGCCAGCACCACGAACCAGGCCACGAAGTACGCCGGCCCGATGCCCCACACGGAGCGCACCAGCAAGTCCGGCCGCAGCAACACCCGCCCATTGGCCAAAGCGACCGACAACAGCGCGATCGGCCACACAAATGTGCCAAGCAGCACCGCCGCCCAAATAAGCGGCTCGCGGTACTGACCGCGCGGAGCATACCACACGGCCGCAATGGCCGGCACGCTGCACAAGAGCGTGATCAACAGCAGCCACCCCAGCGGCTTGAGGGCGTCCTCGATCCAGTCCCAGCCGCGCGGCACCACCGAAAGATCATCCTCGCCCATGGCAGTCTCTGTCATAACGTGCCAGAAGAACTGCAGCGCGTGGAGAAATAGCAAGAACTCCAGTAACGCGGTCAAGAGGAACACAAGGTAGCCGATTACCGGTCGGCCCAGAATCAGCAGCGGCACCGTAAAGACAAGGGCCGTAATTGCCAGTACCAGCGCATTTCGCGGCCGCCCGGCAAACCAGAAACTCGCCAGCATGTCCAGCAGAAACGCGGCCGGGCGCACCGGCGCACCCTCTGCGGGCCCGCTGCGCGGTGCACCGGGCGAATACGCCCCGGCGCCATGAACAATTTGGCGATTCGGCTCCAACGCATCGGCCAATAGCGCCGCTTCGTGCGTGTGCACCTGCCGGCCCGTCAGCCCCGGTTCACTGCCGGCCGGTGCAGGCCGTAACTCCACTTCATCCACCAGCAGTGCTTCCCGTAGCACAACCTGCTCGGGCTGGAGCGGAACGAGCATCTCGCCGGCGCCGGCCGCCTTGAGATCGGCCCGGGTGACGATAATGCTCCGCCCGCAATTCGGGCACGTCACAACCTGGTCAGGCTGTGCGTGCAGAATTCGATAGCGCCTGCCGCAACCGCAACGACCACGGACTTTCGCCTCGCCCGTATCAGCCATGCGACGCCTCGACGTTAATCCCTGGCAACACGGCCGCCGTCCTGCAAGGGCGAATTGGCTGGCGGCGGCCACCAAACGTGCCTATTGTAAAGGCCGGTTTGAGCAGGCGATTGGAGAACCGCTCCACCCGGCGGACTTTGAATAAGCCATAGAGTACTACGCCAACGGCATGCGAATCCAGGACCTTCAATACGATTTGCCGCCGGAGCTAATTGCCCAACGGCCCACCGAACCCCGCGACGCTTCGCGCTTGCTGGTACTGGAACGCCGCACCGGCCGCGTGCAGCACCGGCGGTTTTCGGATGTATGCGCGTTTCTCAACCCTGGCGATGTGCTCGTCGTGAACGATACGCGCGTGATCCCGGCCCGGTTCTTCTGCCGCCGACAAACTGGCGGCCTGATCGAGGGGCTATTCTTGCACGGGGACGATGCCGGCTGGAGCGTCCTGCTGAAACCCGCCGCTCGCCTGGCTACCGGCGAACGGCTGAAATGCGCGGGCCGCGCCGTGGAATTGGTGCTCATCGAGCGGCGCCCGCGCGGGCAGTGGCTGGTCCGACCCGAACCCGCAGTGCCGTGGCTGGAGCTGCTGGAGAGCATCGGTCAGACGCCCTTGCCGCCGTACATCTGCCCCGACTCTGCCGGCCGAACGGGTACGCCCGACCCCTCAGATCGCGAAAGCTACCAAACCGTGTACGCGGAGCGGCCCGGCGCGGTGGCCGCACCGACCGCGGGGCTGCACTTCACGCCGGCATTGCTGCGAACCCTCGAACAGCGCGGGATCAGAATGGCCCGTGTGACGCTGCACGTCGGCCTAGGAACGTTCGCGCCTATCGACGTCGAAGACCTTGCCGAGCACAAGATGCACTCGGAATGGTTTGATATACAGGGTCAGGCACTCGCGGCCATTCGCGCGGCGCGCTCTGCGGGAGGACGCGTCGTGGCCGTTGGCACGACAACCGTGCGCGTGCTCGAATCGCTGAGCACGTTGGAAAGCACGGGCCAAGAGGGCTGGACCGACAAATTCATTTACCCGCCTTACAGGTTCCGGCACGTCGATGTCCTCATCACCAATTTCCATCTGCCTGGAAGCACATTGCTGGCGCTGGTGATGGCGTTCGCCAATCCAGAGCAAATGCGCGCAGCCTACAATGAGGCGATCACCCAGAGGTACCGGTTCTTCAGCTATGGGGACGCCATGCTGATTTTGTGAGCGGACCAGCGCCCCGCGCGGCGGTGAAGTTTGGTCAACCGGCGCCGCGCAACTTCTGGACTACACTCTACACTGTAAGCAGCGCCGGCAGCGACCCATAAAAAGACGACTTCTGGATAGGAAGCGGCGGCTGACTGGCCGCGGCGCGATTATGTCTGGAATTCTTCGCGCCAGTCCACTATCCTGATTCCGGAAGGCCTGCCGGATTCCGCACGCGTTGAGAGAAGCGTTTCCGAGGAGATTCGCATGCGCTGGAGAATGTTTGTAATCGCAATATCGTCTTGCCTTGTGCCGTTCGCTTTCAGTGGCGTCAATGAAAGCGCTGCCCGCGCCGCGCTACAACGGGCCAATCCGGACGCACGGGTTTTACTCGACGGCCAGCGCGTCAACCGCGTCTTCGGGGCGCCGCTGAGCTTTGGAACCAGTCCCCAGGAGAGCGCCGCAAATTTCCTGCAGCAACACGCGCCGGCGCTAGGTGTGTCATCAGCCGAGCTGCGGGCCGGCAGTAATTTTACCGGTTTGCCCACGGTCCCGCTCATGCCGGATGCAGGCCGCGGCGGCAACAAGTTCACGCTCGTGTACTTCGCGCAGGAAAAAGACGGAATACCCGTGTTCCGCGGCGAAGTGCGCCTGCTCACTCGTAACGAGCCCGGCTTTCCGGTGGTGCTGGTCGCGTCCAGTGCGCGAAATCTGGGCGAATTTGTCGTCGATCGCGGCGTAGCCGCCAAACCCTTCGACCGGCTGGAGCAGATTGCGCCGGAGATGACCAATTATTCAGACATTCAGGTTGTGATCTGGGCCGGAATAGATGACGCACAAGTGGAACCGGTGCTGGCGATTACGTTCACGGCCGATAACTACGACAACCCCAATGCCAAGCCGGAGCGCTGGCTGTACGTTGCTGATGCAGTCACAGGAAACGTGCTCTATAAGGAAAACCTGATTCGCTTCGCTCCCATTACCGGGCACGTGCAGGGCATGGCCACGGAGGGCGCCAAGGCCGACATTTGCTCGCCCGAGCTGGTCACGGTTATGGCTTGGGCACGCGTCTCGGTTACGGGCGGCGGAACCGGTTACGCGGACGGCGAAGGAAACTTCTCGATCCCGCACAGCGGCTCTTCGCCCGTCACGGTGCAGTCCTTCATGACTGGCACGTACTTCAGCGTCGACAACTGGGCCGGGGCGGAGGAAACGCTTTCGGCCACTGTAACCCCGGGTGTGCCGTACACCTTCACACACAACGAAGAGAATATCAGCGATCTGGTTCGGTCGCAGGTAAACTGCTACGTTAGCGCGAATCGCGTCCGCGACTGGATCCTAGCGCAGAATCCAGGGTTTCCGGGTATTTCCACGGAAACGAACTTTCCGATCTACGTCAATCGCACGGACGGCTACTGCCCCTGCAACGCCTGGTCTGACGGAATCTCAATCAACTTCTGTCAGGCCGGCGGCGGTTGCCCGAATACCGGCTGGCAGAGCGTGTTGGATCACGAGTATGGGCATCACGTGATTGACCAGGGCGGCAGCGGACAGGGCGCGTACGGCGAGGGCATGTCCGACTGCATCGCCGTGTTGACCGTCGACGATCCCAACCTGGGCTACGGTTTCTTCGGCAATTGCGACGCGGGCCTGCGCACGGCCGACAACGACTGCCAGTATCTGGCCAGCGGCTGTTCCACCTGCGGAAGCGAAGAGCACGATTGCGGCAATTTGCTTTCCGGTTGCATTTGGAGCATTCGCAACGAGCTGATTGTGACTGAGCCGGATGAGTATCTTTCGATACTGTCGAGCTTGACGGTCAATTCAATATTACTGCACTTGGGCACGTCAATTAACGACGACATTGTAATCGACTTCCTCACGCTGGACGACGATGACGGTTACCTTGGGAACGGCTCACCCCACTACAACGAGATTTGTGCGGGATTCACCGCACACGGCCTGAGCTGCCCAGAGCTGTTGACTGGTATACGGGTGACGCCGGAAACCGGTTTCCAATCTGAAGGCCACGTGGGCGGGCCGTTCATATCGAGCTGCGTCTACGTGGTGCACAATATCGGCACTTATGACGTCGGCTACAGCGTTACCTGTCCGGAAAACTGGATCAGCATTCCAAACGGCTCTGGCACTTTGCCCGCCGGCGCGAGCACGCTGGTAACCGTTTCCATCAATTCCCAAGCCGCCAATCTGCCCATGGGCGTGCACCACGCGACCGTCAGTTTCGAGAATACCACCGATTCGACCGGCAATACCACGCGCGGCGTTGAGCTGGCAGTCGGCTACGGCACCGCCTATAGCTGGAATTTGGACACTGATCCCGGTTGGAGCACACAGGGCCAGTGGGCGTGGGGCATTCCCGCGGGCGGCGGCGGCGGAGGTGGCGGCCCGGATCCCACGTCCGGCCACACCGGCCCCAATGTATATGGCTACAACCTCAACGGCGACTACACGAACAACATGCCGGAGTACCATCTGACTACACCCCCGATCGACTGCCAGGGCTTGACGGATGTACATTTGCGCTTCTCGCGCTGGCTGGGAGTCGAGAAGTCGATCTACGATCATGCCTACGTGCGCGTCAGCAACAACGGCACGACCTGGACGAACGTCTGGCAGAACGGCGCGGCGGACGTGGCCGACTCATCCTGGACGCTTCAGGACATTGATATTTCCTCACTGGCAGACAATCAGCCCAATGTTCGCATCCGCTGGACTATGGGAACGACTGACGTTGGGCTAACCTTCTGCGGCTGGAACATCGATGACGTTGCCATCTTCGCCGCGGGTGATTTCACGCTCCCGCCGCTCGTTCTGAGCCTGCCGCTCGCTCCGCCTTCCATTGTGCCGGCGCTGACGCCCACACCGCTTACGCTGCACATCAGCAATGCCGGCGAAACGTACGTGCCCGGCTCAGCGCGACTGTACTACCGCTTTGCGCCCGGCGCATTCTCAGAAACCACGCTGACCAGCCTGGGCGACGACCTCTACCGGGCCGTGCTGCCCGCGGCGCCCTGCGGCGTGCAGCCCGAGTTCTACTTCAGCGCCACTGGCAGCGGCGGCGCCACCGTAATATTGCCGGAGAACGCCCCCACTGAACTGTACCGCGTCGGCGTGGGCACGCTTACGACAATCGTGTTTGACGATTTCGAAGTAGCCAGCGGTTGGACCGTCGGCGATACCGGCGACGACGCTTCCATTGGTATTTGGGATCGCGCCGATCCCAATCCCACTGCGGCCCAGCCCGGCTCAGATCACACACCCGAGCCCGGTGTAATGTGTTGGGTAACTGATTCTCGCGGCGGCAGCCTCGGCAGCTACGACGTGGATGGCGGCAAAACTACGCTCAAGTCGCCCAACTATGACTTGTCAGGCTCGACCTATGCCGTCATCGGCTACTGGCGCTGGTACTCCAACGATCAAGGCGCCACACCGCATACCGACGTATTCGTTGTAGACATCAGCGACGATGGCGGCAGCACGTGGGTTAACGCCGAAACCGTTGGGCCCGGCGGCCCGCAGACTTCGCCCGGTTGGTTCTACCACGAGTTCAATGTTCAGGACTTCGTGGCGCTGACGAACCAGGTACGGCTGCGCTTCATCGCCTCAGATGAAGGCGAGGGCTCCCTGGTCGAGGCCGCGCTCGACGATTTCTCGATTGTCACCCTGTCTTGCGACGATAGCTGGCAGCCTGGCGACCTGAACTGCGACGGTTCGATCAATGTCTTCGATATTGATCCCTTTGTACTGGCGTTGACTGATTCCGGCGGCTACGGCACCGCCTACCCCGGGTGCAACTACATGCTCGCGGACGTAAACGGCGACGGCTCGGTGAACGTTTTCGACATTGATCCGTTCGTGCTCGTGTTGACCGGCGGCTAGCGGAGTGACAGAGCCGGGGCGTGCCGCCCCGGAATGTGAGCGCAAGACACTCGCATTCTCAACTCGAGTAGCGAAACCCGGGGCGTGTCGTGCACGGCACTGCTTGAAGCTGCGGCTTCAAGCAGTGGCGCGCCGGGCGGCTTCGAGCAGTGGCGCGCATTAGAGCGCTTCTATGCCGCTTCTATATCCCCAAAACCTTCGAAACCAATTCCGGCGGCAGTGGTTCGTAGCGGTACGGTTCCATCGAGTACGACGCACGTCCCTGAGATAGCGAGCGAATCTGCGTGGCGTAGCCGAACATGGTGGCCAGCGGCACTTCGGCCGAAATCACGCGGTCGCGGGCACGCAGCGCCGTCCCCGTAATCGTGGCGCGGCGCGACATCAGATCGCCGTTGATCGCGCCGAAATACTCCTCCGGCGTGACCACTTCCACACGCATGATGGGTTCAAGCAGAATCGGGCCGGCCTGTTCCAACGCGCGCTGTACCGCCAGCGCCCCGGCCGTCTCGAACGCCACCTCGGTCGACTCCTCGGCATGCTCCTGCCCGCCCAGCAGCGTGACCTTCACGTTGATCAGCGGATACCCCCCCAACGCGCCGCTATGAACTGCTCCGCGCACCCCCTGCTCAACCGCCGCCGCAAACTGCGGCCGCAATTCATCGGCAGGCGCCGCGCTTTCGAAGTGGAAATGCTCTTGCCCGGGCGCCGGCTGGAATGGCTCGACCCGCAGCCGCACAACCGCAAACTGGGCTCGCCCGCCGACCTGCCGCGCGATGCGGCCTTCGGCTTCAGCCGCTTGCGTGATCGTCTCGCGATAGGCCACACGCGGCTTGCCGACGCGCACGTCAACGTTCATGTCGCGTTCGAGCCGGTGGCACATGACCTCCAGGTGCAGCTCGCCCATGCCGTGAATAAGCGTCTGGCCGGTTTCGGGCTCAACGGTGAAGTCGAACGTTGGATCGCTACGCGAGAGCATCTTCAGCGCGTTCACGAGCTTGTCGCGATCGGCTGAAGACTTCGGCTCGATCGACATGCTGATGACCGTTTCCGGAAAGTCGATGCGTTCGAGCAGGATCGGCGCGCGGCTGTCGCACAGCGTATCGCCGGTGAGCGTCTCCTTGAGGCCGACGACCGCGACAATGTCGCCGCACATGGCGCGCTCGATCTTCTCGCGCCGCTTGGCGAACAGATGGAAAAGCTGCGGCACGTTCTCCTTCTTCTTACGGCCGACGTTGACGACGCGCGAGCCGGCCTTAAGGACGCCTGAGTAGATCCGCAGGAAGTGCAGATCGGCGTGCGGCTCGGCAATGACTTTGAAAACCAGGGCCGCCATCGGTTCGCTCGGATCGCACTTGCGCTGCACGACCTTGCTGGACTTTTCCGGGTCGAACCCGGTAATCGGCGGCACATCCAGCGGCGACGGCAGATAGTCGGTTACCGCGTCCAACAGGGCCTGCACGCCCATGTAACGTAGCGACGAGCCGCACAGCACCGGCTGGCAGCGCAGGCTGACGGTGCCGGCGCGAAGAGCGGCCCGCATCTCGGCCTCCTCGAACGGGCGTCCCTCGACGTACTTTTCCATCAGGTGGTCGTCGAACTCGGCCAGTTTCTCTTCCAGTTCGCGCCGCGCCTGCTGAGCCTCACTCTCGAACTCGGCGGGAATATCCACCAGTTCAAAATTGCGGCCGTCGCCCCCGTGGTAGAGCACCGCCTTCATGCGTATCAAGTCAATGTGGCCACGGAAGGTGTTTTCGCGCCCCATCGGGAGCTGGATCGGGATCGGGTTACCTGCCAGGCGATCGCGGACGGTGGCGACGGCGTGCTCGAAATCCGCGCCGGTTTTGTCCATCTTGTTCATGAAGCACAGGCGCGGCACTTTGTACTTGTCCGCCTGGCGCCACACGGTCTCGGATTGGGCCTCCACACCTTCCTTGGCGTCGAAGATGATCACGGCCCCGTCGAGCACCCGCAAGCTGCGCTCCACCTCCGCCGTGAAATCCACGTGGCCCGGCGTGTCGATCAGGTTGACGCGGCAATCGCGCCATTGGAACGAAACGGCCGCGCTGTAAATGGTGATCCCGCGCTGCTGCTCTTCGACGTCGAAGTCGGTGACGGTGGTGCCGTAATCGACCTCGCCCATCTTGTGGATGGTGCCGCTGTAATAGAGCACGCGCTCGGTGGTGGTCGTCTTGCCCGCGTCGATGTGGGCGACGATGCCGATGTTGCGAATTTTTGACAGATCTTCCATAGCTGTTGCCGCGTTTTGAGTCCGACATTATAGGCGCATCGCGCGTTGACGAAACCCTGCCGGGCGCAGGTTTGCAGCGCTCATTCGAAAATCCTCTAGCGCCACGCCATCACACATGCTGGCAAACGCTTCGTGGACCGCCGATAATCGCCCGCAAAGCCGGAGTGCAGGAGCAGGTCGAATGAACGAACAGACTACGACGCCTGCGGCACGCACGACGTCGCAGACTCAGCCCAACCCAAGCGTCCGGGCCCGCCCGGTGCGCCTCGTAATCGGAATCGTCTTCCTCGCCGTCGCGATCGTCGCGGCCGCCATGATGGCGCTGGAGCATCTCGCCGGCTTGCGCTTACCCGGCTGCGGCCCCGGCAGTCCCTGCGCCGAGGCCAGTCAAAGCGTTTGGGGCAGCGTGCCCTACGTGAACTGGCCGGTGTCGTACCTTGGCCTGGCCTACTTCGCCGGCCTGCTCGTGGCCTGGTTTTCGATATGCCGTCACGGAGCGCCGCTGCTTCTGCTCTGGCTGGTGCGATTGGGACTGCTGGTCTCAGTCGGGTTCGTACTGATCATGCTCCTCGGCGGCTACCCCTGTCCTTATTGCCTGGCGACGCACCTAAGCAACCTCGGATTCTGGATTCTGATCGAGACCTTGCCGCGCACCGCGGCGCCGCGCTGGCAGCCCGCGGCGGCGTTGGCTGGCATGTTCGTGCTTGCGACAGCCGCGCTGGCGGTGCTCGAAACTAGCGTACAGCGCGAGCTGCAGACCGTCGCCGAGGCCGATGCGCAAGCCACTGCCGCGGCGATCGTCGCCGGTTCCTCGCAACCGATAGCGGAAAGTAGCGCAAAGCCACCAATCACCGAAGTTGGTCAGCCCCTCGGACCAGCTCCCGCGCAGCCGACCGGCTCTGCCGCGAGCGCGCCGGCCGGTTCTGCCGCGGCCGCCTCGACGGCCGGCCCCTTGCGCCGCGGGTTTACCGGGCGCTATCGGCTCGGCCCGGAGGCCGTCCCGCTACGGCTCGTCATCTTCTCGGATTACACATGCAAAGGCTGCAATCTGCTGGAGATTGAGCTGAAGCAGCTCCTCGCGAACAGCGACATCGTCTCGCTATCCGTCAAGCAATGCCCCATGAACTCCGAGTGCAATCACCTGTTCTCAAGCGAGCGCGAACACGAAAACGCCTGCCGCGCCGCCCGCGCCGCCGAGGCCGCCGGGCTGTTGCACGGCAACGACGGCTTCTGGCAGATGCACCACTGGCTCTTCGATCGCAGCGGCCGCTTCACCGACGACGAGCTACGAACGGCCCTGGCGGAGTTTGGCTATGACGCGGCCGAGTTCGAACGCGTCATGAACAGCGATGAGGTGCTGCAACTCATTCAGGCCGACGTGCAGGAGGCCTTCGACCTGGGAATGACCACGACGCCAATGGTCTTTATCAACGGCCACGAGTTCAAAGGCTGGTCGGTCCCGTTGAACCTCACGAAACTGGTGGAAACGCTGAAGACGAAGAATCTGCCTGCCAAGACGGCCGAAGCCGATCAGCCGGCGCCGGCGCCGCAGCGCTACGTGAACGAATGGAAGGAGTCGCGTGTGCGGGACTTCCCGCCCGCCGCGCGGGCCTGGACGAATGGGTCGCCGATGGCGACGCTGCCGATCGTCGCCTGGGGCGATTACCTGCAACCCAACACCACCCTGGCCGACGCCATCATCCGCGAGTTCCTTACTTCACACCCGGAAGCGCAGTACACCTTCCGCCACTACCCGCTCAGCCCGGAGTGCAACCCGGCCGTCGACGAGGAACGCTATCACCTGTCCTGCCTGGCGGCCCGAGCGGCGGAAACCGCGGGACGCATCGACGGCCAGGAGGGTTTCTGGAGGATGCACGTCTGGCTCATGGAAAACCATGCGAACTTCAGCGAGCAGACACTGCAGGACGCGCTGCCGGAACTAGGGTTCGAGCCGCTGGCCTTTCTGGATGCGATGAACGATCCGGCCGTAACCGAGGCCATCCTGGACGACGCCCGCGCGGCCCAACAGCAGCAACTCCGCAATGCGCCACTGATGTTCGTGAAGAACAAGGTCATTCCGCGCTGGCTGCATGGGAACAGGCCGCTACTGCGCGAGATACTGGAAGCGGCGGCGCAGGACTAGTGAATAGTGATAAGTTATTAGTTATTAGTGATTAGTCTTGGTGGATGGTAGACAGTCGCGTGGGTGTGGTCGTAATCGCGTGTGTGTGATGGATAGTCGCGTGTGCCACTGCTTGAGAGCGCAGCTTCAGGCAGTGCGTCTCGCCATCAAAGTCGGCCCGGTAAGCCGGAGTTGCGCCCGAGACGCCCGCTTAGCGGGTTCCCGAAATCCCGCTGGCGACGCAACCTTGCCGAACGACTCGCATAGACGAATTGAAGTCTTCCAAACATGAACACGCAAATTGTCGCGCACGGTATCGATCTTGTGCAGATAGAACGCATCGACCGCGTATGGCGCGCTCACGGTGAACGCTTCCTGAATCGCATCTTCACAGCCGGCGAACGGGACTACTGCCTCGGCGGCCGGAATGCCACAGAGCGCCTGGCAGGCCGGTTTGCGGCCAAGGAAGCGGTCATGAAGGTGCTGGGCACGGGCTGGCGCGGCGAGATACGCTGGACGGATATCGAAACCTTGCCGGACGCACTCGGTAAACCCTTGGTGACTTTGCATGGGGCCTGCGCTCAACGCGCCGCCTCCCTAGGCATCGGGCGCATTCTGCTTTCCATCTCGCATACCCGCGAGCACGCGATCGCCTCGGCCATCGCCCTGAGCGTGTAAAGCCGGTTTCCAACCGGTC
>JAAYXS010000848.1 GCA_012515775.1 Phycisphaerae bacterium | reverse complement strand
GCCGCCACCGCGGCCGAGGCGACATAAGCGCCACCACGGCCAAGGCGACGCAAGCGCGACGGCGGCCGAGGCGACGTACGCGGCGCTGCGGCCCAACCATCAGTCATTCTGAACAGCCCGCCGGCCAGCGCCGGCGGGCTGTTCTGGTCTATGCCACAGGTTAGCTTCGCTAGGCCAGAGGCCTGTTACACCGAGTTTCCGACTTTGGACTCGATTCCTATTACAGCTCTTAACTCGCCCACTTCGCGCCACCGCAAATCCTCGTGCGCGCTCAATGTACGAACCAACTCCTGACCAAGCCGTCCGCAGCATCCACGAACAGCACCGCGCACCAAATAGGTCCGATTACAAGCAGCCCTATCCACCACAGCAATGCCAGTAGCCCAATCACCACTGCCACGAGCTTGTCTCCGCGCGCGTAAAGTCGCTCGTAAACCCGCAGCAAGAACAGGTACGGAACAAAACCCAAGAAGGCCAAAGCCCCCGCGGCGAAAATCCCGGGAGCAAACAGCAAAGCCGTCGACACAGACACAAGTCTGCCGAGCCATAAGTTCCGGACGGCGCCCGAGAGCAACCACATGCCGATAGCCATTTTGCAGTGCGCTGTCGCATATCGAGCGTACTGTGCTTCTGTAAGCCCCAACATGCTGCCCGAGTCGTCGTGACCGATAGTCGTCGTGTGCGAAATGTCGCTGTCATCTTCCCGACTTGTCCTGTCACTGCACATTGTTCGAGTCCTCTTCAAAGTCCTCTCGCAATCGTCGTGCCGAGTCTAAACGGCGATGGAGCGCGGGTAGGAACTCGTCGCCGGGAAAACTCGGCCTGCACGCCACTACGAATTCGGTCGCGCGGGCGATTGTCCCCCGGTTCATTACGCTTGCCTGAGTGGAGCAGTCTCGCGCCTCGTTGAATTGCCCGCCGGCGATGATGACGAGCGCGAGTTCCGAGGACACCGGAAAGGTGACCAACCGCACATCCTGAGTTCGGTCCCATTGTGCCAGTACGGGCCGGTCGCTTGTGACGAATGGCTGATCCCTGGTCGTGCGGACCAAGTGCCATTCGCATTGCAGCAGGCGGCGCTGGAGACTTTGCGACCAAATCCAGATTGCGCCGAAGCTACTTGGCTTCAAAAACTCGGCGTGAGAGTCTGGCCCATAAGGCTTTCCGGTCCACCCGCACCACAAGCTGACTAACGCATCCAACTCCGCGCGGTCCCCATCAGCGAGATCGTTCAAATTGGCGTCCAGTATGCTGTTCATAAGGGCAGGCGAACGCGCAGCCGTGAGCGCGATGAACATCGCGACAGCGGCGCGCTCCGCCGCCTCAAGACTTCCGCCGGTAGCGAGTCTTTTCAAAGCGGGCGCGGCCGGGTCCTCCACATGGAGCTTTAAATACTGGTCGAAGGCATCCGTCCGGGTGCCGTCCAACTCGATCATGGAGCAGAGATGTGGAAACCACCCGACGCCTTCCGGTGTGCGCTTTTCCCAGCGGCGTCTTCGCACGTCGTAGACACAGAGGTTATCGGAAAAGAGCGGCTCGCCAAAGTTACGCAGGTAAAAGCGCGCTATGAAATGCTGGCGGCGGGCAATCTTAGTCTTCTTGATATCGGAGGGCATAGCGCGATTTTACTATGCACGAGTCCGGCGTCAAACCTGCGTGACGCCCGGCGGAAGCGAGCCTCCGGCCGCGGCAGGCGCGACTCAACAGTTTGTCAGCCGAGCGACGGCGGGTTGTTTAAAGTGGAGATTCATGGCTTCAAGGCCGCACTGCTACAGCCACGCAGCCACGGCCGGAACGTTCAGACTGTCGACCAGTCCAATTCCTCGTG
Source organism: Phycisphaerae bacterium (assembly GCA_012515775.1). Lineage (GTDB taxonomy): Bacteria > Planctomycetota > Phycisphaerae > UBA1845 > Fen-1342 > JAAYXS01. Next base: position 252 of record JAAYXS010000848.1, on the reverse strand, counting down.
TCTTTTTTCGACGAAGTCCACAAACCGAAAGACGCGTCGAAACCTTTCCCTGGTCGCCTGATTCAAGCAAGGATCAATGACGAGCACCGGCAATGGCCGGCCTGCTCGCCAGCGTGACTCAGCCATGTGAAACGGGGACGCAGCTACTAGTCGCTGCCGCTGCCGCCCTGGAATTCGTAAGCCCCGAAGTCCACGGTCGCCTCACCGTCGCCATTGCCGTCAACGATGCGCCAGTTGCCGGCGTAATCGATC
>JAAYXS010000161.1 GCA_012515775.1 Phycisphaerae bacterium | reverse complement strand
CAGATATGCCATTTTGAGAAAGGAAGAACATGAACATCGAGGACATTGTCAAGCGAATAGACGTGGATGCGGCGCGCGCCTTCGTACACGCGGCCCGCAACATCATCGACGCATTGCTGCTGGAGGCGCAAGAGGTCCGCAGCGTGCAAACCCCGGCGGGGCGCGACTACAACGATGCGCAACTGCCACGCGACACGCCCCCGGGCGGCTGGCTTTCGCACGAGGAAATCCGCAACACGGCGCAACGCCTCTGTGAAGCGATCGCGGCCGAGAAGTGGTCCGACGGGGTACTTTTTACACTGCAACTCCTGACGGCGCTGGGAGGTGGGCTATGAGAGGCGCGCTTCTGCAATGGCGAGCGGCGCGGGCACCGGTGGCGTCTTGCCGCGCATGGCTGGGCTTCGCCGCGCTGATCCTTTTGGCGACCGTGGCTGGCGGCTGCACGCGCGAATCGGTGCGCCTGGCGCTCGACGCCCAGCGCCGGGCCGACCAGGTGCAACAGGCCGTTTTTGAACAACAGGATGAATCCTTGCGAATCCTGTTGTTCCGCGACCTGGTGAATCGTCTGGAGAAGGCGGGGCGGCCGCTGACAGACGCCGAGCGGGCCGCGTTGAACGAGATATGGAACGAACGCGACCTGGTGCAGTTCTGGGCGGTACAGAACGAGCGCGCCCAGGCTTTGCGCATCGCCGGCGTCGATGCCAAGCTGGCGAGCGACCAGGCCATCGTTGACCTGCTGATCAAGTCCATAGAAGCCCGTGCCAAACGCGTTGAGCAAAAACTGGTCGCGAAAGCCGCGGCCGAGGCGGGAGAGGTGATTGGTCAGCAGTAAACAGAGGTAATTGACGGGCTTGAAGAAGAAACCGCCATTCAATGGCGCCGGAGTTGTGAGTGCGAAGAAGAAAGGAGTAGCAAATGGAAACTACCGTTACGGGCTGGCGCAAATGGCTTTGGCCGCTGCGCAGCCGGAAGGCACAAGTCGCGCTGGCAACCATCGTTGTAGCTTACGCGGCTCATGCCGGACTGGAGCTGAAGGAGGAACTGGTCACGACGATCCTGGGCGTAGGCGTCGCACTCATTCTGGGCATCGCCCACGAGGACGCGGGCCGGGCGGGAAGCAGGTCAGGGTGACAACTGCCAGGTTCCGAAACGCCACAAGCGATGCGGGCAAATGCGCGGATACGGAGTTTTGGCGGCATTCCGGGGCGACACGCCCCGGCTCTGCTACGGCGTGACACGCCCCGGCTCTGCTTTGCGGGGCGGCATGCCGGTTCGCCTGCGGAGCGCTTCTAGTCCGCGGAATTTGCCTGTATCGCCACCTGGCGCACAACGATCGTGCGGGCGAAGATGTCGCCCACCCGCTGGCGGTTGCGCGACAGAAGCATCACAAAGGCCAGAATCCAGAAGACCGGCAGCACTTCAATTATGCGGAAGAGATTGCGCACGACAATGCGACCGACCGAGGCGCGGCGGCCTTGCTCGGCGACGACTTGCAGTCCGAACAACAGCTTGCCGGCCGTCCGCCCCGTGAGTAGTTCCATAATCAGACAGTAAGCCGCATAACTGCCGGCACTGAGCAGCATCCAAAACATGACAGGCGCCGAGGGACCCTCCTGCGCACCCGAGTCGGATAGCAGGTTTACGGCCTCGCGCATAGCGCTCGACCAATTCAGACCCATCACCAGGGCCGCGACAAAGGTGAATGGCAACAGGTCGACCAACGTCGCCGCCAAGCGCTGCAACACGTAGGCCGGCGCTTGGCCCGTCCCCAGCGGGAACGGCGCCACCAGACTGCCGCGCCGCAGGACGAACAGCGCCACCAGAATGGCCAGCAGCACGGCCGCCCGCAGCGCTTGTAACAGCGCCGGTAGCACGTTTTGTGGCGGCTTCGCCAGCAAGTCAATCGTACCTAGCGTGGGCCGACCCTCGAAGCGTCCAAACCGCAGGTATGCGGACCCGTCCGGCAGACTGACCTGCACGCCAAGGTGCTGGTTGAAGCCACAGGCGTCGACCGGCGTCGGCGTCCCGGTCGTACTGGGCGGCAGCGGCGAGAGCTCGAGACTCGCCGGTTCCCAGGAGTATTCAGTTCCCGCGCCCATAAGCCGGAAGAATCGCAATTCGCCGTTGCCGTCCGCGTCAGCCACGTGCAGGACAAGCGTGGGCAAGTGGTTGACAAGCGTGGGCCAGAATCCTTTCAAACCAGCCGCGCCCGAAAGGCGCGGGCCGGATACCCACTGGGCGGTCAATGGCTCGAAGGTCCAGCAATTCAGGCCATCCAAACCAGGCGCAGATGAGAAGAGCATCAGACCGCCGGGTGTCGCACAGAGCCGCGGACCGAGCTCCGGTGTGCGCTCGGCGGCGACTTCGGCCGGGCAAGGCGCCACGGCCGACCAGCCGAGTTGGTCGTAGCGGACGAGAGTCAGCGGCGCCGCGGTGGTCGTGAACGTGCGTGTGGCCGGCCGGTTGGCGGCCGCGTCGTAGGCCGGCAGCTCAGCCGCAGCTTGTGTCTCGATTAATGCGTGCGGAACGCCGTCCACGGCGGTCGCATCGAAAGGAACTTGCCGCTGCGGCAGGTAAAGCGCCGGGGCCCACTCGTCGGAGTAGCGGTAAAACGAGCCATCTTCCTGAAACGTGTATGCCTGCTGCCCAGCGGCGATGAGCTGGACGCTACGCGCATTGAGCGGCTCGGCCAAAACCGGCTGGCCGGTGCGGTCGCGATAGGACAGGAACGTGCGATCTCTTTCAACGCGTGCCGTCCAGAGCCGGTCCTCACTGGCGGCGATCAGGGCCCGCGGCTGCGGCGAAGCTGCGGGGCGCTGAGCGAACGCCGAGCGCACGGCTACTGCACAGAGAAAAAGCGCCAGCAGATGCCACGCGGGCGCGGATTTCGGACGAAAAAGGCGTCCAGATCGCGAATTCCGAATGAGCAACCTCACTGCTGCTGTGCGTCCAACTCCTCGACTTCGCCTGCCCAGCGTTCCGGAAACGCAAATGTCTCCGGCGGCAGATCGGGCCGTAACGCCACTCGAGTGGCGTCGAGTCGCATCTCGGCCTCGTCCAGCGGCCAGTATATGACGTACTTACGCGGCGTATACGGTCCCGTGTCATCGATCCGGCTATATTTGTCGAGAATGGCCCGCATCTGAATCTGGTTGTCGGGCGTGCGATCGATAATCTCGATCGGCTGGTACGGCGGCGCGGGGTCCAGCTTGATTTCGCGCGTGCTGGACAGCCGCTGGTATACAAGGTAATACGCGCCTTCCGCCTCACGCAGGTCGGGCGGATTCCCGTCAGCCTGCGTGGTTGGCAGTGGCCGCAGCATCAGCGCGTCAATCAAATCATCAGCCGGCAACGGCAGTTGACTCGAACCCGACCCCAGACTCGCCCAGCGGCCCCACCAGAGCTTGTTCGTTTCAGGCTCAACCCACAGCCAGAAACGCTCATCATTCGAGCCGAATTGTGCGATTGTGCCGGCGAGTGAGCGGATATCGAAGCGCAGGCTGTGCGGCTGAGCGAAAATCAGAGACGCGTCCTGGCCCAGGACTCGGCGATCCTTGCCTTTGGCATCGCGGAAGCGAAAAGACGCGAAGCCTTTGTACTGCACCGGGGCTTGAATTTGAGACAGATTGTTGTTGACGCGATCAAGGGCCTGTTGCGCGGTCTGCGGCGCGATTCCCGGCCTGCATGGCCGCGGGCAACCCGTCAGCAGAACCAGCGCTGGCAACAGTGCGAGGCCGCCATACTTGAACATGCTTCATTCCTCCGGCGCGGCAGGTTGATTCTCGACAGGGTCGCGCCCTGTCGAGGCGGTTTCGGACTCGCCCGGCGGCGACGCCAGGAGTTGTTCGAGTTGCCCACTGAGCCGTTCCAGCTCCTCTTCGGCCAGGTCGGGCCGCGCCACCCGATGCACCTCGCCGGTTGCCGGAACGCTGAATTCCCACTCTTCGTGCTCGCCGACCGTCAGGCTGCGCTCGAGTTTAATAACGCGCTTGCGCCACAACAGCAGCGCCAGGACAAAGCGGAACTGGACTTTTTCGGGTCGTGGGTCGGCCTCCAGCCCGCGGAAGAATTCGTACATCGCGGCGCGATCGAAGATCTGGACTTTCTTCGTGGGAATCGGGCGGCGAGTTTGCCACGTGGCCAAAGCGGCCGGCTCGGGCGGCGGTTCGCACTTGGTGCAATAGTCGCGGCGCTGATAACCCGTGTCCGATTCGTACAGGCAGGCGCGAAATGCTTCCCCCGGCTCGAACGCGTGAGCACAGGTCGCACAAGCGCTGCCCGGTTGGGGCATTTGCCATTCGGTTGCCAATCACACCCTCCTACCGAGGATAACTTTGGATTATAGGTTAAGGTGAAGAAACTGCGAGCCCGGTGTAGCAGCGGCGATGAATCGGCGGTTGGTGAGCGAGGGGGCGCGAGCGCCGGCGGGTGGGACGACT
>JAAYXS010000160.1 GCA_012515775.1 Phycisphaerae bacterium | reverse complement strand
AGAGCTCAGTCTGGGGTGGCGCCCAGCGGCGACTCCACATCCGCGTAGACAGAAAAGACGAGCTTGCAAATTCTTACGGTATTCGCCGCATATCGTAACCGCAGCAGCCGGATTTGCGCTTAAATTCCCTTCTGGCGCTGGTAGAATGGTGCGAGGTTGTGACTTGCGGGGGACCAGGAGCGGGTAATGCAGCGTGTTCTTCGCACCGTCGTGCTATTAGCATCTCTGGCGTTCGCTCAGTTCGCGCTGGCGGATCCGATCCGATATGACGGAAACCGGGTCGTCAGCGTACAAGTCCGAAGCCAGGATGACCTGGCGCGCCTGCTGACCATGACCGACGACGTGTGGAGCGAGCGCGCCGGGCTGGAACGGGTGGATGTCCGCGTCACTCCTGAGCAGTTTCAACGCCTGAGGGAATCCGGACTGTCGTTTGAGGTCATGATCTCCGATCTGCAGGAGCTAATTGACTACGAAAACGCCGAAAACGCGGCCGGCCGGACTGCGTTCGACCACTATATGGACTTGACGGAGTTGACGGGCTATTTGGAGACGCTGGTGAGCCTGCGGCCGGACCTAGCGCAAATTTTTGTGGCTGGGCAATCGGCGCAAGGGCGGAATATCACGGGTATCCGCATTACCGGGCCGGGTACGGGGCTTAAGCCGGGCGCTCTAATTCACGGCGGGCAGCACGCGCGCGAGTGGATCACGGTTCCCACGACGGTGTACCTGGCCGATCAGTTGATTCGGCAATACGCCAGCAATCCTGAGATTCAGACGCTGGTTGACCGCTTCGAGTGGCACCTGATACCGACGATGAACCCCGACGGCTACGTTTATACATGGACCGCGGACCGCATGTGGCGAAAAAACCGCCGCACGATGACGGGCGGTACGGTGGGGGTCGACTTGAACCGGAATTGGGCTGTAGGCTGGGGCGGCGCCGGTTCGAGCAGCATTCCGGCCGATCAAACTTATCGCGGGCCGTCGCCCTTCTCGGAACCTGAGACTCAGGTTATCAGGGATTACATCCTGGAACACCCGGACATAGTTGCGTACTGCGATCTGCATAGCTACGGGCAGCTCATCATGTACCCGTTCGGCTATGTTGCGGCTTCGCCGCGCTACCCGGAGCGGACGACGTACCAGTACCTTGCGCCGTTGATGGCCAGCACTCTATGGGCGGTACACCACACGTCGTATTCCTATGGTCCGGTATGCACCACGATATATCCGGCGGGGGGCGTATCGGTCGATTGGGTCTACGATGCAGCGCACCGGTATGCGTTCACCTACGAACTGCGCGACACGGGACAATATGGTTTCTTGCTGCCGGCGTCGCGGATTACGGCGACCTGCGAGGAGACATTCCCGTCGCTGCTGGCCTATGTTTCGAACCTCTATCCCGACTGCAATGAGAACGGCGTCTATGATCGCCAGGACATTGTGGCTGGGACGTCGAGCGACTGCAACGCCAACAATGTGCCGGATGAATGTGAGCCGGGCGGAGCCAGCGACTGCAACGGGAATGGAGTTCCCGATCTGTGCGATTTTTATTTTGCCACCAGCTATGACTGCAACGACAACGGCGTGCCGGATGAATGTGACATCGCCGGCGGCACGAGCAGCGATTGCCAGCCGAACGGCATTCCGGACGAGTGCGATCTCGCGCCGCCGACGAGCGCGGTGGCTGCGGACAGTTGTGCGGACGCTCAACTGGTCTGTGCGGGCGCCTACTATGGCACAACTGTCGGCGCGGCGCAGGACGGGTCATCGAGTTGTGCCGGCTCCGATGGTGCGCCGGATATGTGGTACTACTATCAGCCACAAGGCAGCGGCTTCCTGACAGTCACGCTTGCCGGTTCGAGCTTTGACACGCTTCTATCGATCCACCGTGGCTGTCCGGGCACTTCGGACAACGAGATCGCCTGCACTGATGAGCCGCAACTGGCGGTTTACGTCAGTTTCGGCAACTCCTATTGGATCAGGATTTCCGGCGCTGCCGGGGCCGCCGGCGACTTTCGGATGGCGCTCGTCGGCCCGGCGTGCGCCTGGCAGGCCGAATGCAACGATAACGGAGTCCCCGACGAGTGCGAGCCGGACTGCAACGGCAACGGCCAGCCCGACGACTGCGACATTGCCCAGGGCCTCAGTCAGGACAGCGACGGCGATGGAGTCCCGGACGAGTGCGCGAGTGCTTCGCTGGGCGATCTGAACTGCGACGGCGCACTGAACGTTTTTGACATAGATCCGTTCGTGCTGGCGCTCGTTAGTCCGGCGGAGTATTTGGCAGCGCATCCCGATTGCCCAATCGAAAATGCCGATGCCAACGGGGACGGAAGCATAAACGTGTTCGACATTGACCCGTTCGTGGAACTTCTGATCGGTGCGCGGTAATAGCGAGCGGGCGGCGCTCGCTGGGGGCGATCGGTCACGGGGCGTCCGGCGGGTGCTCGGGAGCTTTTTCCGGCTGAGAAGCGGACGGCTGAGAAGCTGGCGGTGAGTGCTGCTGGCGCGCCGGTTCTTTCACGTCGCCCGTCAGCAGCGTGCACGTTCTCTCAACACCCTCTCGAATGTACGTGATAGTGATGCGCTCGCCGGCCGGTATTCGGGCCACCGCGCGCAAGACGTCGATAGGACGCATCGTGGGTTGCCGGCCAATGGCGGTGATCAAATCGCCCGGCAAGAGCCCGGCTTCGGCGGCTGGGCCGCCGGCCAGCACTT
>JAAYXS010000159.1 GCA_012515775.1 Phycisphaerae bacterium | reverse complement strand
CGATCCGAGCCCGCAGCGCCAGCAAGGGCAACAGTTAACAGTTACTTGAACCCCATCGGCCCGCGCGAAGCGCGCGCCAGCGCGGCCGGTATGGCATCCGCCACCTCGCGCGCCAGGTAGCCGAAGCCGCCGAACTGCCGGGCGCAAGCTTCGGCCGCCGCCCCGTGAACATATACCCCCAGGCAGGCCGCTTCGAATGCCCCGAATTCGCCCCCCGCCTGAATGCCCTGCCCCAGCAAAGCGGCCACAAGCCCGGTCAGCACATCGCCCATGCCGCCGGTCGCCATCCCCGGGTCGCCGCTGGTGTTGAAGTACGCCCGATCCGCCGTACAGACGACCGTGCGAAAACCCTTCAAGACAACTACTGCCCCGCTCAGGCAGGCATACTCGTGCGCCATTCGCAACCGGGTTTCGTCATCGTCCCCTTTGAGCTCAGCCATTCCGGCCCCCCTGCGCAGCCGCGCCATCTCTCCCGGGTGTGGAGTCACGATGGTTTGCTGGCCCGTTCGGCTCGTCCACCATTGCGTTTTGCTGTGGCTAAGGTTGTTCAACGCGTCGGCGTCCAGCACGAGCGGCGCCTTCAGGCTCTCCAGAAGCAGGCGCACGAACGCCGCCGCGCCGTTCGATTGGCCTAGGCCCGGCCCAATGGCGACCACGTCCGGCCAGGTCAGCTCGAACGCATCCAGCGCCCGTTGTCCATCGACCTGGTGCTCCGCGTTTTCCGGCAGGGCTGCCGTCATCAGACACGGTTCGGTCGTCGCCACAATCGGTTGAACGGATTCGGCCGTGCAGACTCGCACCAGTCCCGCCCCGCCACGCAAGGCCCCCAGCCCGGAAAGGACCGCCGCCCCGCTCATGCCGCGGCTGCCGGCGATGATCGCGACCTTGCCGGCCTGACCCTTGTGCATGCCCGGCGGACGCGGCGGGAGGTAAGGAAGCTCCGTAATTATTTGTGGCGGGCTATGCCCCGTGCTCATCTTTTTTCTCCGCCGCATGCGTGGAATCGGAGCTTGAAGGGCCGGGCTGTTCTGTTTCGTGCTCTCCAAGCCGGTTGATCAGCGCGGCCTGGCACGCCGCCCCAAAGCCATTATCGATGTTCACTACCGAAACACCCGGCGCGCACGTATTCAGCATGCCCAGCAACGCCGCCAGGCCCCCAAAACTCGCCCCGTAACCGACGCTGGTGGGCACCGCGATCACCGGCACCGCTACCAGCCCCGCCACGACGCTCGGCAGCGCCCCCTCCATCCCCGCCACCACGATCAACACCCGCGCGGCCTGCAGCGCTTCCGCATGCGCCAGCAGCCGGTGCAACCCCGCCACGCCCACGTCGTAGTACGTCGCAACCCGCTGATCCATCAGCTCCAGCGTGATCCGGGCTTCCTCCGCCACGGGCAGATCGCTCGTCCCGGCACACACCAGGCCCACCACGCCCGTCGTCAGCCGCGGCGGCTGCTGCCGCAACGTCAGCATCCGCGCCGCTTCGTGATATTCGGCCGCCGGGTAGCGCTCCAGCACCGGCCCAGCCATGGCGGCGCTGACGCGCGTCGCCACTACGTTGTTTCCTTGCGCCGCCAGCCGCGCGAAAATCGTCTCCACCTGCGCCGGGGTCTTGCCCTCCCCAAAGATGACCTCCGGCTGTCCGCAGCGTAGTCCCCGGTGGTGGTCGACGCACGCGAAACCGAGATCCTCGAACGGCCACTGTCGCAGCCGGCTCAGCGCCGCCTCAACATGCACTTCACCGGCCGCCAGACGTTCGAGCAGGTTTTTTAAAGCTTGAGGTTCCACTCAGACTCCGCGCTTTTACGAGCCGTTTCCGATAGAATCAATTGATGGTAGTCTACTCGTGAGTGAGCGCATGAAACAGACGCAGAATCAGCCGCTGGAAGTCGTCGAGCCGATCGGCAAGCGCGTGCTGATCCGCAAAGACGAGGACAAGAAAACCACCAAGGGCGGCATCCAGTTGCCTGGCAACATCGAAATCCCCACCATCACCGGGCGCATCGTCGCCGTCTCGGCCCTCGTGCAGCGCGACGAGGACTACCCCATCTCGCAGTACGACAAGGTGCTTTTTAATCCCAAGAACGCCATCCCGGTCGACTTCGAGGGCGACAACCGTCTGTTCGTCGTGCCCATCGAAGACATCGTGGCGGTCTTCCGGCGCGGCGGCTAGCGGCGGGCCCGGCTACTCACGAGCTGCCGATTAAGATCCCTGTCAAAAACACCAGCACCCCGCCCACGACCACTTGGAACGCGGCAGACATGAAGGGCGTATCCATGTAGCGATGCCGCACCCACGAAATGACGGCCAACTCCAGGGCCACCACCGCTACGGCCACCGTCGTCGCCACATGGAAATTCTGAATCAGGTACGGCAGGGTGTGCCCGACTCCGCCCAACGTCGTCATCACCCCGCATACCAGCCCGCGCGCCCACGGGTGCCCGCGGCCGGTCAGGCTACCGTCGTCACTGAGCGCTTCGGCGAATCCCATGCTGATGCCGGCCCCCACCGACGCCGCCAGCCCCACCAAAAACGCGTCCCAACTGTCGCGCGTCGCGAACGCCGCCGCAAACAACGGCGCCAGTGTCGACACCGAGCCGTCCATCAGCCCGGCCAAACCCGGCTGGACGATTTGCAACACGAATAGCCGCCGCCGGGCCTCTTCCTCCGTAGTCCGCGCGTCCGCCGTAAGGGCCTCCTGCCGCAGCCGCTCGGCCAGTGCTTCGTGCACGCGCTCCTCGTCGGCCAGGTCATTCAGCAGCTTGCGGATCCCGACATCCGTGACGCGCTTCGCCGCTCGCAAGTAAAAGTTGCGGACCTCGGCCTCCAGCACGACCGCCTGCCGGCGCACGGTCTCCAGGCGCAACGGCCGCGCCAGCCACACCGGGCGGCGCCGCACGAAGCCCCGCACGTCCTCGCGGCGGACGAGGGGGATGTGCTCGCCGAAGCGTTCGCGGTAGACGTCGAACAAGCGCCGGCGGTGGTTGGCCTCCTCCTGCTGCATGCGTTCGAAGATTTGCGCTGAAGCGGGGTAGTCCTG
>JAAYXS010000847.1 GCA_012515775.1 Phycisphaerae bacterium | reverse complement strand
TTGATAGACTGCTTCATGGAGCCTCCGATCCCTGCCTGTGAATGCGTGGTTTGGTACCAGCACTCTAGCAGAATCGAAGGCTCCTGTCTCGCCCTACCCGTGTCCGTTTTCCTGTCCGAACTTCAGAAAGTGGCCGGTTTACGCTTATCGCGGCGACTGCTATAATCGCATGGATGAAACTGGCTGATGAAGTGCTTGACCACGCTCTGAACCTGGGGTTCGATTCGGCGGCGACGATGCCCCTCCCTGCGCCGCGCACCGGAGAGGCATTTAGAGCGTGGCTCGAAGCGGGCTATCACGGCGAAATGGTGTATATGGCCGAACGTGCAGCATTGCGTCTGGCGCCGCAGCTGCTGGCGCCAGATGCGCGGAGCATGATCGTCATGATCGCCAACTACGCTCGGCCATCCAGTTCCATCGCGGGGCTTGACGTGCCCGGCGGCCAGATTGCCCGCTACGCGTGGACGGCCGATTACCACGATGTCCTTAAAGCAAAGCTGTTCAGTCTCGACGCATTCTTGCGGGAAAGGACCCGCCGCAGATCGCTGGGTAAGGCATGTGTTGACTCGGTCCCACTGCTTGAGCGCGATTTCGCCGAACAGGCAGGGCTGGGATTCACGGGACGCAACACTTGCCTGATCACGCCGGGACTGGGGTCGTGGACATTTCTCGCCGCGCTCCTGGTGCCTGAGACGCTGGATACCAGGCTTGCAGTCACGACGGGCTGCACGGAGAGCCAGCCGCCCTTCACCGGCTGTGGGAATTGCACGCGCTGCCTCGATGCATGTCCCACGAGGGCCTTTGTCGCAGATCACATCCTGGACGCGCGTCGCTGCATCTCGTATCTGACCATCGAACTGCGGGGGGCGATCCCACGCGATCTGCGGCCGCTCATGGGGAATTGGGTGTTCGGATGCGACGTGTGTCAGGCCGCCTGCCCGTACAACAGGGCTGCTCCGGAGGCCACGATGCCCGGGCTTCAGGTGTCAGGCGCCGGCAGCACCCTGCCAGGAGCGATCCCGCTGCGCGAGCTATTGGCGCTGGACGAAGCCGCGTTTCGGACTGCCTTCAGGGGTACGCCGGTCATACGCGCAAAGCGACGGGGCCTGGTGCGCAACGCATGCATTGCAGCGGGCAATTCGGGCGACGCATCCATGATCCTTCACCTGCTCCCGCTCTTGCGTGATGCCGAACCGTTGGTGCGGGGGCATGCCGCGTGGGCGCTGGGACGGTTGAGGGGATTCTCGGCCGCCGAAGCGTTGCGCGAGGCGCTTGCCGTTGAAACGGACACTGCCGTGCGCGAGGAAATCGAATTCGCGCTTGAAGGGGTATGATGGACCAGCTTCCCGTTGTGATCATCGGCGCCGGCGCAGCCGGGCTGACCGCCGCCATCTGGGCTGCGCGCGGCCCGAAGCCGGTCATACTGCTGGAAGCCACCGGCACACCCGGCCAGAAGCTCCTGATCAGCGGCGGCGGCAGGTGCAACGTCCTGCCATCGCGCGTCTCGCCGGCCGACTACCAGACGGACGGATCGCCGAACACCGTAAAGAAGATCCTCGCTGCGTGGCCGTTGGGGCAGGTTCGCAAATTCTTCGAGGATGACCTGGCCGTGCCCCTGGCACTCGAGGAGGAGAGCGGCAAACTGTTCCCCCTTTCGAACCGCGCGGGCACGGTGTTGGATGCGCTGCTCGGGGCCGCTCAAGCCCGCGGCGTCACGCTGCGGCTACAAGCCCGGGCCGCCGGGGTCGAAACCGCGGGCGATCGCTGGTTGGTGCGGCTGGAAGCAGGGGAAACGCTTGCGGCCGAACGGGTGGTCGTGGCGACCGGCGGCCTGTCGGTGCCCGGCACGGGCAGTGACGGCGCGGGATTGCTCATGGCGCAGGCGCTCGGCCACACATTGATCCCGGCCTATCCCGCGCTGACCCCGCTCACCACCAACAAAGAGGCTCACAAGGAGCTGGTAGGGGTCTCGCTCACAGCGAGGGTCAGCACGCCTCATCCGAGCGGCAAGGGCCAGCTCTCGTATCGCGGCGGCTTTCTGTTCACCCACCGCGGCTACAGCGGGCCTGCCGTCT
>JAAYXS010000846.1 GCA_012515775.1 Phycisphaerae bacterium | reverse complement strand
TCATCTCCGCCAAAGCCTGTGCATGTTCGGCCAGGTTCATATCCACCGGACACGTTCGCGAGCAGCGGCCGCAACCAACGCAGCCCAGCACGCCCAACCGTTCCGGCTGGTACGAGAACTTGTGCATTACGCGCTGCCGCCAGCGCTCGGACTGCACGTGGCGCGGGTTGTGGCCGGAGGCGTGCAGCGTAAACAGCGAGAAGCCGCACGAATCCCAGCACCGCAGGCGCGTGCCGCCTTCGCGGTTGCGCTCATCCTGAATATCGAAGCACGAACAGGTCGGGCACACGAACGCGCACGCCCCGCAACCGAGGCAGCGCAGCGACTGCTCGACCCAAACGGCATTGTTGCCGAAGGCCGCCGGCAGCTTCTCCTTCAGCTTGTCGGCCGAGAAGCGCGGCGCGACCTTCGCCAGCACCTTGTCTTTGGTCTCATTGCCGGCCGGCGTGAAGAGCTGCGGGGCCGCGGCCACGACCGCCTGGCCCTTGGGCGTCAGCACCTCGACCAGGAAGCGCTCGGCGTCAATCGGCGTCAGCAGCATATCGCTGCCCCGCGTGTCGCCCGGGCCGCCGCCGACCGACGTGCAGAAGCAGTACGCGTCGGCCTTCTTGCAGGCGAGGCCGATGATCGTCAGGTTCGCCAGCCGCGTCTCGAACTGCGCGTCCTGGCTGTCCCAGGTGAACACCGCCTTGAGCGTGGCGAAGCTGGCCGCGTCGCACGGATGCGCGCCGAACAGCACCGTCGGCCGCTTGTCGGGCTCGGCCGGCTGCTGCTCCACGTCCTTGCCGTTGAACTTGTAGCGCAGCAGCGGCTCATAGGGCGGGAACGTCGCGAGCTTGGCCGAACTGCGGGTCTGAATGTAGTCCAGCGCCACTTGCTCCGGCGTCTTCACCTCTGCGAAGTTGAGCAGTTCGCCTTCCTTCACCGGCGCCAGCAGGCGTTGCCCGGCAGCGGTGAGCTTCGCGAAGAGCTCGCCGAGAGACTTCTTTTGTAGTATTCGTGTTTCGCTCATTGTCTCACCGGATGAACTCTTCCTTGTCGTCAGGTTTGAAGGTGGACAGGGCGTACTCCTTGCGGGTCGAGTATCCCGGCTCGCCGCCGAAACTCGTGAGCACTTCCTGAGCCAGCACGCGATTCAGCAGGTCGAGGCGGATGCCCTGCGGGCAGGCGTCGCTGCACGACCCGCAATCGACGCAGCGCCCGGCCAGGTGCATCGCCCGCACGATGTTCCATTCGAGGTTGCCCAGCGGATCGGTCGCGACCGGAATCCACTGCGGCTGATTTACGTCGGTGATGCAGCGGGCACAGTAGCACATGGGGCAGGCCGCGCGGCACGCGTAGCACTTGATGCACCGCGACATTTCGGCCGACCAGAACGCCCAGCGCTGCTCCAGCGGCATCGCTTGCAGCCGCTCGATCTCTTTCTGCGCCTCAGCCGGCAACCCGCGCGGCACCTTCGCCAGGTAAACCTCGATGTCCGCGAACTTGGCCAGCTCCGTGATCTGCCCGTCGTCGGACACGATCAGCAGCACGGCCGCATCGTCCGCGATCTGGTTCTCAGCCGCGTATTGCATGACCGTGCGGGCTGTCGTAACACGACCGACGACCGCCGCCTTGCCCAGCGCCTTGACTTCCGGCTTCAGCAGGTACGTCGCGAGGTTCTGCTTGCAGCTTTCGTCCCAGACGAGCTTCGC
>JAAYXS010000845.1 GCA_012515775.1 Phycisphaerae bacterium | reverse complement strand
ACGCCGATACGCGACGTGGCCGAGCCCTACGGCGAGTTGGTGTACCTGGGCGACACCGCCGAGGCCTTTGTGGCCGCCTGCGAAGCGGCACTCGCCGCGCCGCCCCAGGAACGCGAGCGGCGTGCGGCCGGTATGCGGGAAGTGCTGTCGCGCACGTCCTGGGACAATACGGTTGCTGCAATGGAAGAGTTGATGCATCAGGCCGTGTTGAATAGGTCAAGCTCCCTGCAAACTGTGACAGTTACCGCGACTGCCGCACCGACGCCGACTGCAGCATCGCACGTGCCGGCGCCGGCTTCCCGGCGCACTCCCGAGCGCAACCACGAACTGATCATCATCGGCGCCGGACCGACCGGGCTGAGCGCCGCCTACCATGCCGGCCCGGGAACCGTACTGCTGGAGAAAGAAAGCAGCATTGGCGGCTGGTGTCGCTCGTTTAATGCCAAAGGGTTTACGTTCGACTACGCCGGCCACATCATGTTCTCGAACGATCCCTATGTGCACGAGTTGTATGAGAAACTGTTGGGCGGCAACGTCCACTGGCAGGATCGCGAGGCCTGGGTATACAGCAAGGGCGTCTACACACGCTATCCTTTCCAGGGTGCGCTGTACGGGTTGCCGCCCGAGGTGATCAAGGAATGCCTCGTCGGCGCCATCCAGGCCCGCTTCGGTTCGCTGAAAGCCGGCTTGCCGCCCCGGCCCGCAGGCGCAGGCCGTGCACCGCGTCCCGGCGGCAGCGGCCGCCAGCGCCTCGACTCGCGCCCCGGGCCGCTCTGCGCCAAGCCCCAAATCAGTGACTGCTGCGCCGATGGCGTGTTGGAAAGCACGGCGCCGCTAACCTCACCCGGCGGCGGTGACGGCAACGGAGCCAAATCGGGCCAGCCGGCGAACTTCGAGGAGTTCATCTACACGGTATGGGGCGCGGGCATCGCAAAACACTTCGCCATTCCATACAACCGTAAACTGTGGGCCGTGCCTCTCGACGAGATCGAGACTTCCTGGCTGGGCGGACGCGTGCCGCTGCCCGATCTCGAGGAAATGATCGAAGGCGCCCTGCACCCCACTCCCAAGCCCATGGGCCCAAATGCTCGCTTCGGCTATCCGCTCCGCGGCGGATTCCAGGCATTGCTGGACGGCTTCTTGCCCTATGTGCGGCACCGCTTGCGTCTGAACAGCGCAGTGCTCCGCATTTCGCCCGCCCAGCGGAGCCTGACGCTGGCCACCGGCGAGCAAATGCACTACCAGCAACTCATCAGCACCATGCCCCTTCCGGTACTGGTGCGCATGATGGGCGACGAGGTCCCGCCCGAAGTGCGCCGCGCGGCCACCGCCCTGAGACACGTTTCGGTACGCTGCGTTCACCTGGGCGTCGGCCGGGAGAAACTGACCGAGAAACACTGGATTTACTATCCGGAGGATACGGTCTTTCATCGCATCTTCGTGCAGGGCAACGCCAGTCCGCATTGCAATCCGCCGGGCGGCTTCGGCCTTACCTGCGAAATTACGTACTCACCCGCCAAGCCGTTGCCGTGCGAGGGTGATGCCCTGGTCGAGCGCTGCGTCGCTGACTGCCGCCGCGTCGGACTGATCGGCCCGCACGACCCCATCGTGGTCAGCGTGCAGTGCGACCTGCCGTACGCCTACGTCGTCTATGATCACGCCCGCGCTCAAAACGTGCAGGTCATTCGCCAGTGGCTCGAAGACCATGACGTGCATCCGGCCGGCCGCTATGGCGAGTGGGAGTACTACAACTCCGACCACGCCTTTCTCGCGGGCAAAAAGGCGATCGAGGCCGTGCGTGAGCGACAGAGAACGCGGCCGCCGATGCCGGTGAGCGCGTCTGGGACGCTACTGCCCACGCGCCCGTTGCGAGGCGCGGGCGCGTCGCCGCGCTAGGAGAGGGGCTATGGCTCAGCGGCGCGAGCCGCCCGCCAGCTCGATGAGCATT
>JAAYXS010000844.1 GCA_012515775.1 Phycisphaerae bacterium | reverse complement strand
TCGGCCGGCAACTCGCCGTGCACGCCGCCGCCGCTGCCCGTGAAGTCCCGTTTGTGTACGCGTGCCGACTGAGCGCCGCCGCGAATGCCGAGGCGACTATCATCCGCGGCGTCATCGACTGCCTGCTCGAAACCGCCGACGGCCTGGTCATTCTGGACTACAAGACCGACCGCGTGCCGGACGACGCCACCTTACAGGAGCGCATCAACACCTACACGTTGCAACTGCAGCTCTACGCCCAGGCCGCCGCCCAGATATTTGCGCGGCCTGTCACCCGCGCCGTGCTCGTCTTCATCCGGCAGCGCTATCTGGCCAACGTCACGGTCGCGCCGCCGCCGCTGGCCCAGCTTCTAAATGCCGCAACGCTCGCTTGAAGTTACAATGCCCGGCTGTGGCACAAGCGGCGCCGCGGCACGGACCTCAGACCTGCCCCGGTGTTCCGCCGTGTCCATCCGGAGTATCCGCATGCTTACGAAAGCCACAGTCATCGGCGCCGGCGCCATGGGAACCGTCATGGCCCAGGTGTTGGACAGCAACAACATCAAAGTCGAACTGCTCGCCCGCCCCGAGGAACTCGATGACCTGGTCGTCGCGCGCGAGAACCGGCGCTACTTGCCCGGCATGCGCCTGGCGCCGGGCATCAGCCCCACCGATGACCCGCGCATCGCGCTCTCACACACCGAACTCATAATCTCCGCCTACCCCTGCCAGTATCTCCGCGGCATGTGGGAGCAGCTCGGCCGGCAAGTCCCGAAGGGCGTGCCCATCTGCAGCATCACCAAGGGCATCGAGGTCGGCACGCTGAAACGCCCCACGCAGATCATCGCTGAGTACGCGCCCCGCAACCCGTTGGCCGTTCTGTCCGGACCGAGCATCGCGCATGAGCTGGCCCGCTGCCTGCCCGCGACGGTGGCCGTCGCCAGTGAACACCCGGAAATCGCCGACCTCGTCCAATCCGCCGTCGGCACCTCCTGGTTCCGCATCTACACCAACCCGGACGTAATCGGCGTCGAACTCGCGGGCGCCCTGAAAAACGTCATCGCTCTTGCCGCCGGCATCCTCGACGGCCTGCGCGCCGGCGATAACGCCAAATCCGCCCTCGTCACGCGCGGCTTGGTAGAAATCACGCGTTTGGCCGTCGCCATGCACGCCCGCCCTGAAACGTTCGTCGGCCTGGCCGGCGTCGGCGACCTGATCACCACCTGCATCTCGCCGCACGGCCGCAACCGCACGGCCGGCCAGCGGATCGGTGAGGGCCGGCCCGTGGACCAGGTGGTGCGTGAGAGCGTTTCGGTCATCGAGGGCATCCCAACGACGCGTGCCGTCCTGGAACTCGCCCGGCGCTGCCAGGTGGAAATGCCGATTACGCAGGCCGTTTATGACGTGCTCTTCAACGCCAAACCGCCGCTGACGGCCATCACGGAACTAATGAGCCGCCCGCAGAAGGCGGAAACCGTGGTCGACAAACCGATTCGAAATTCAAAATAGCGAACTAGCATCAAGAAAGTGGGTCCGGCGAGGCGAATTAGCAAAGAGCCCGGAGAGACGAATTAGCAAAAAGCCCGGAAAGGGATCCACCGACAACGCGGTTCCGTTAGCCGCGGTTCCCTCGCTCTCGCTCCTTCATCCTTCTTGCGCAATCTTGACGCAAGCGAATCCGCGCTCTAAGCTTTCATCTCGACATCGGCGCTGCTTCGCCGGCGCCGTTGTCTTGCGCCCGGGTGGCGGAATTGGCAGACGCGCCAGCTTGAGGGGCTGGTGAGGGCAACCTCGTGCAGGTTCAAATCCTGTCCCGGGCAGTGC
>JAAYXS010000843.1 GCA_012515775.1 Phycisphaerae bacterium | reverse complement strand
TAGGGCTGGCGATCTACACGCGCAACCTGGTGCTGATCTACCGCCGCCGCTCGCGAACCGCCACCCGCCACCTGCGCTCCGACGCCGAACTGGCGCGCGCCGGCGCAGGCGCAATGCCGAACGCTGATTGAGGCGAGGCAGTGAGGAGAGGCGTGCGGGCGCGGCCGCCAGGAATGCAAAGCGTGAATGAGAGCAGATCTGCGGAGGGGCGAGGAGTTGGCGCGACCGTCGGTACGGCGGCAGGCGGCGCGCTCAGGCCCCATTTCTTCGGGCGAGAAAATACTGCTTCAGGCGGGCGTACCTGAGCGCGAGCTTGGTATTTCCCTCGGCCATAAAACGCTTGTGCCCAGAATCAACGAATTCGAGCGCTTGGGCGATTTGCGCCTGTCGATCGACGGCGCTGGTGAAATCACAGAAGCCTCTTCCGAGGTAATCCACGATTGGCATGCCATCCTCGTCGATGGAAATGAACGAGTGGCACAGCCTTGCCACTTCACGCCTGCACGGTGAGTCGCGATCGCTCGCAGGGAGCTCGGCTTGGTCCTGTAGATATTCCGTGACGCCGTTGCCGAGCACGACGCGGGGATGATCAGCGACCTTAGACTCCAGGTAGTACGCGCGCCGAAGCACAGGGCCATAAATTTCGCCGGGGAAGAACTCTGTGCCGACGCCAACTTCAATCCCGCCACGAAATGGCACTCCGCTCGCAAGCGACGCAAGAAGAGTGCAGCCAGTGGCCACCAGTGCATTGAAAACCCCAGCAAGAGTAAGTTCTCCTGCGGCGTTACGAAGTGGCGAGTACGTAATCGTCGTGTCCCGGAAACACTGGCGTTTTACTTCGACGGTCATAAGAGGCTCGAACTGGCCTGCTGCGTGAGCGCTTCGGGCAAAGTCTTCAAATAGTTTCCGAAAGTGATCTATCGGTATGAGCGCCTTATCGGCTGCGGCAATGAAACGAGCTTTCTCCGGCTCCTCGTCGGGGATGCGGTTGAGGGCATCCAGTTCCTCACCCTGGTTTAGGAAATCGATCAGGGCCACCACATAGTTTTGAAACACGGCTTGTGACATTGATCTCCCTTCCGCACGGCACAGTCGACGGGGTCATGGCGGCTCTTGGTGACTATCAAGCGGCCCTCGAGACCGCCGTTCTACGGTCCTTCATACAAGAAGCCCTCGCCCACGCTGCGCTTCAAATCGGCGAGGTACGCGTCGAGTGCCAGGGCGCATCGCCCGGGCACCGCTACCGTGGCAGGCGAAAGTACCACTTGCAGCATAATGTCGCAGTCAAGTACAGGCTGAAAAAATCGCGCTGTTGCGTCCTGGCCGTGTATGCCCAGGAACTGCCGGATGATTCGTTCGAGGCAGATCACTCGGCCGGCGACGGCGTCTCGGATGTCAATAAGGCGCGGGTCGCTGGCGAGGGCGCGCATGGCACGTTTGTCGTTGGACGCCAGCAAGTACAGCGGATGCTCGACCAGGAGTCCGTAAAGCAGCACCTCCCCACCGTCAACCTGTGGATTGTTGCTCAGGCGGGCCATCAGCTCTGCGTCTGGCTGATTGGTGATCGGGTGTATCAAAGGGCAATTGGCGCTGGCGCGCGCCAACAAAGCCGGTGCGTACCTCTTCTGGAGCGACTTTGATTTCTGGATCATGTAGGGCAACGAAGGGAGGCGCAAGACCTGCTCGCGAGCGAAGCCGAGTTGCTGAACGGCGCGCTCAAGAACCCCCGCGCCCGAAAGCCGCAAAAAGGCATCATTGTCAATAAGCAGGCGCTGGTCGGGCATTGGAACAGTCCGCCGCTTAAGCCGCGCCGGCCAAGGCCGCGAAGCGTTCAACCACCTCGGGCAGATCCGCGGGGAGCCGGCGTTTCAGGGCGGACCCCAGGATGGCGCGGGCGCCCCGATGCATCTGCATGAGCTTGAGGGCGTTTTGGGCAACGGGCATGCGCTTGGCCGTCAAGCCATAGACGAGCGCGATCGTTCCTGCGTCTACTCGTTGCGATTGCTGCGTTTGCCTGGCCGCCGCAACCAGTTTCTCCGCCGTCATTCCGTACACAGCTTTGAGCTGCGGTTCGGGGTGGCCGGTCAGTAGCAGAAGGGCAAAGCGGTCGGCTTCCTCCTCAGTGCCCTCATCCTCCAGTTTTGCGAAGTCGATGTCCGCCAGGCCGTCCTGGCCGACCTGCACGTGACCTAACATGATGTGGCCCAACTCGTGGGCCAGGTGAAAGGCCAGCCACGGCGGGCTATCTGATGCCGACGCCAGCACGTCGACCGGGCGTGCGTCAGAGAACAGCGCCAGTCCGCTGAATTTTTTGGAAGCCGTTGGCAAGGCGGACAGATGGAGAATGGCGACTCCGGCGGACCAAGCGAATTCCACGAGAGCGCCGAGGTCAACAACGGGGTTGGTCTTCAGCAGGGCGGCACGAATGACCAGAGGGTCCCGCTGAGGGGTAAAGGGCGGCAAATTCTGCAGAAAAGGAACTATCGTTGTGGCCGCCTGCTGGGCGAGGACTATCGCCGGTGCCACCTCGTCCGGCTTGGTGGACCTAAGACGCTTCAGGCGAACATCGCCCACCAGCGGTCGTTCTAACTTTGCCTGGGGATCCCGCAGCGTTTGAATAGGAAGGCCGAGCATGCGCGAGATGGCAATCTCAGCCAGCGCCCGGTTAGCCGGGTTCTGAGCGAGCGAGTCTTCCCACCAGTCCGGCAAAACCCAATTGCGCACGAACTCTGCGTCATATCCGGCAGCCCTGAGCCGGCTGTATAGGCTTTTCATCTCTGCTGGTGCAGTGGCTGCGAAGGCGGTTCTCCTACTGGCCATGGTCATTATAGCTCCGAAACCGCCGGATTCGAGGCGCAAAGGCGTTGATCGCCAGTGCTGGGCGTCGTTGAGCGGCCGTCGTGGAAAAGTGACAGTGCGACTACGTTAGTCGCCAGCAGCGGCCGTCGTTAAGTATTCCCCGCGATCCAGCGTTCGAGGTTCTCGCGCGCTATTGAATCTCGGAATTGCTGCGGCGGGTGCTTCATTGTGACGGCCGAGATTTCGACCAGTGGGCCGCCGATGCCGCG
>JAAYXS010000158.1 GCA_012515775.1 Phycisphaerae bacterium | reverse complement strand
CCGAAGCCGAACTGTACTTCGCGCAGTGCATCGCCATCGGCAAAGAATATGGCGATCAGCGCATCGTGGGCTATACCCTAAACGACTGGGGATCATTGCACATACAGACCGGCGACACCGCGCGCGCCCAACCCATGTTCGAAGAAAGCCTGACCATCTTCGAGACGCTGGGGGAGCAATTTGGCGTGGCGTTGGGGCACTTCAATCTGGGCAATCTCATGCTCGAGAACGACCAGCCCGAAACGGCGCGGCGACACCTTTACCGCGCCGTGAAAACCGCCCTCGCTATCGAGAATATGCGTCTGGTCGCCATGGCGCTCAACGGTTGGGCGGGATACCTGCTCGCCACAGCCCAATACGTAGCGACGGCAAAAGTGCTCGGATTCGCGCAAACCCTACCCTCCGACGAGGCCGAGGTCTCCAGCAACACGTCTGAACTGCTGGCCGAAGTGCAAGCGCGCCTCCCCGCCGCCGATTTCGAGGCCGCGGTGGCGTGGGGACAAGGCGCGGAACTGGCGGATGTGCTGCAAGAGTGCGTGGAGAACGTCAAGAACGCATCATAATAGCAGACACCCAAATTCGTTTGTTCGTTCGCCAGGCGTGGCCGGCAGCCCCTACCCCCCAACCTTCTCCCGCAGCCGGGCGACCAGGGACCGCGTGCTTCCCAAATCCTTATGCCGCAGCCGCTCGCGGCTGCGTAGGGACTCTTCCGCCAGCGGCAGCGCCTCGCGGGGGCGGCCTTCCTCCTCCAGCACGCGCGCCAGACCATAAAGATCGCTAGCGAACAAATCCTCGCGCCCGACCTCGCGGTCCAGGGCCAGCGCGCGTTCGAAGAGCGGGCGCGCCTCCGCCGGGCGGTCGCGGTCCAGGGCCAGTTGGCCCAGATTGCCAGTAATATAGGCTTGCGGTTCTTTATTCCCCAATTTCTCCGCCAACGCCAGCGCCTCGCGGTAATAGGTTTCGGCGCGGACGTAGTCCTTGCGCGCCCACGCCACCCCGCCCAGGTCGTTGAGAACCATGGCCTGGTCGGCCTCCGCCCCCAGGTTGCGGTAGGCCGCCAGCGCCTCCGCGTAGAGTCGCTCGGCGGCGGCGTAGTCCTGCCGCTGCTCCGCCGCCACCCCGCGCAGGCGCGAGCCAAAGGCGCGCTCGCGGCGCGAGCCGCCCCGCTCCCACGCTTCGGCGCAGCGGGCGGCCCAAAGATCCAGCAGGTCGGTCGCGGCGCGATGGTAGTGGATCAACGCCGCGCGATACGCGCGCCAACCGGCGTTGGACCAATCCTGGCGGGCCACGGCGGCGGCGTAGCCCCACTCGTCCAGGCGGATGGCTTCGTCCCAGTAACCACGGAACCACGTAAAGTAATACAGTGCATTCGCCAGGTCGTTGAGCATCTTCGCCGCCTCGTCATCGGCCAGCGCGCCGGGCAGGCCGGTGAGGGCGTACAGCTCCGTCGCGGCGGCGTCCAGGTTGGCCCACTCCGCCTCCAGGCGGTCGTGGGTCTGGTAGGCGTCTTTGTCGTCGCCGTATTTTTGGGCGTAGTCCACCCAATAGCGCAGCGCGGCGCGGCGGGCCGCCGGGTCCAAACGTAGGGGCGCAATGGCCGGCTTCTGCGGCGCGCCGTTCAACGCCGCGCGGACGAAGGCGCGGGTCAATGGATGCAGGCCGTAGCGCCCGCCGGGCAGGTCGTTGACCAACGAGAGGATGACCAGCCGCTCCAATGCCGTCGCCACCACGTTGGCGGTCAGTTGGGTCACGTCGGCCAACGTCGCGGCGTCCACGGGCGTCTGGAAGCCGGTGAACGCCGAGAGTATGGTTTTGTCGCTGGCGCCCAGGTCGCTCGCGGCGTCGGCAAAGAGGAAGGTGTAGAGGTCGCCGGAGCGGTCGGCGCTCTGGATGCGCGCGGTGGCGTCGGGCAGCGTCAGACCACGCAGCATCATCTGCCCCACGGCCCAGTGCAGCACCAGAGGATTGCCGCCGGCCGCCTCGTGCAACGCGCGCGCGCCGCTTTCTCCGGCGCGGCGCAATTCACCCGCTACGCGGGGCTGGCGCGCGGCCAGTTTTGCCAGCAGGTCGGCGGCTTCGGCCTTGGTCAAGCTATCGAGTCGCAGCGTAAACGCGATCTCGCCGGTGCGGCGGCGGCTGGTCAAGATGGCTTTGTTGTCGCCGGGCAGGCGGCTCAGGAACTCGGCGACCTGGTCGCGTTCTTCCTGACAGAGCGTCTCCAGATTGTCCCACAGGAGCAACACGCGGCGGCCGCGCAGCGCGTCGAGTAGGGCGCGGCGGCGCTCGACGGCTTCGGTCATCCGCTCCACATCCGCACAGCCCAGGACGCGCGCCGTCTCGCGCACAAAGGCATCCAGCGAGGAGAGCGCGAGCGTCTCGGCGCGGACGCCTTCCGCTGTGAGCCAGGCGGTCTTGGCGGAGGCGAAGCAGTAGGCATCGAACCACGCCTGCGCGCGGGCGGCGTGCGCCACTTCCAGCGCCAGCGCCGTCTTGCCGATGCCGCCCTGCCCGTCAATCGTCACACCCCACCCGCGCACGTCGGGCGAGAGCGCGTCCAGGCAGCGGCGCAGTTCGTCACTGCGGCCCACGAAAATCGTAGGGCGCGCCGGGAGGTTATCGGGCACGGCGGCGCGCCCGCGTCCCGTCGCCTGGGCCAGGCGGGCTTCGAGGCTGGCGATGGCCTGCTGTTGCTCTTCGATCTGAAGTCGCAAGTGCGCCGGAAGCGTTAATGCTGTGTAGCCGGCGGCCTGTTCTTCCATAAACATGAGAAGTTTTTTAGCATAGGTTAGTTGTTGATTCAGGCTTTCAAGATCATCGGGCATAGCAGTCTCCTATAAACAACCAAACGTTATAAAACGTCATTCCGAAGCCCCGTTCCTCAATTGCGCGCAACCAGATAGCTCAAGAAGGATACGAACCTATGCTAACGCAGACGCGCCTCCAACGCGGCGACAAGCTCGCGTTGTTCTTCCAACTCGATTTGCAGGTGCACGGGGCGAGTAAGCGCCGTATAACCGGCGGCTTGTTCTTCCAGAATGTGCAGGGTACGTTTGGCGCGGGTCAGTTGGCGGTTCAGGCTCCCCAGATCATCAGATGTCCGGGAAACCTGGCGGGGTTCTGGAAATTCGCCGGGGCTGGCGAGCGCCGTTTTCACTTCATCCGCCAGCGCATCCAACTCCCCGTGCAGCGTGTCGCGGGGGTCCACGGTGTCACGCAGGGCGTGGAGGAACAAAACGAGGGCGTTTTCGCCGTAGCCGGCGTGCTCGCGGTCGCCGAGCGTGTCGATGACGAAGGCGACGCGGTCGGAGGCGCGGAGGGCGTTGGGCAGCTCGTTGGCCCAGGGCGAAATGCGGTCGTCGGCGAAAAGCGCGCGCAGGACGGCGTCATCGCGGAGTTGCGTGCAGCGGGTCAACGCGGCGCGCAGGCGGGTCAGTATGTCGGGCGCAAGGGATGGCATAGGTACCTCCTAACCCAGCTAGACGGAACGGGAATGGGCTTTCAGTGCCCGTTTTCTTGCTCGTTATGCAAGAATTGACGCGTTAGGCTCTGCTAACGCGTCAGTTTGCGTTCCAGCGCCTCCAACCACACGCGGAGTTGCGCGGCGCGCGGATCGCCGATCATCCTGAAGAGAGCCATAGCGTGCCGCCAGCTTTCTTGCGCGCGCTTGACGTTGCCCAGAGCGCCGCACGCGCCGCCGATGTGCATCATGGCCTCGGCTTCGGCCCGGCGGTCGTGCAGTTCGTACACGATCTTGAGATACTGCTGGTAACAGTTGAGCGCCTGCGCGTGTTCTTCCTGCGCCGTGTAAATTTGTCCCATGAAATACAAGGTCGTCGCTTCCGCCTGGCGATCCAGACGCTGCGCGGATTCCAGCACCCGCTCCAGGATGACCATCTGCTCCGTCATCGGCAGCACCCGGCTCAGCATGGGGAAAATGCGCAACACCACGTCGCACAGCCAGCGATCGACGTTCCCTGGATGAGGCCAACTGGGATCAGCACCGCTCATCCGCAACCAGGCGGCCCACAGATGCGGCCAGATGGCGTTGAAACGCCAGATACCTTCTTCACGATAAGAGCCGCGCGCATTGTAGAGGTCGCCAGCGCGAGCAGCTTCAGCCAGCACGT
>JAAYXS010000157.1 GCA_012515775.1 Phycisphaerae bacterium | reverse complement strand
TTTGAGGTTGCGCGGCGTGGACCGGGAGCTTGATGGTAAACGTCGCCCCGTGGCCCTTGCCCTTGCTGGAAGCCACGATCGTGCCGCCATGCATTTCGACAATAGCCTTGCTGATCGCCAGCCCCAGCCCCAGCCCGCCGAACCTGCGCGTCATGATCGGCTCAGCCTGTTCGAACGCATTGAAGATGCGCTGTAGCGCCTCCTGCTCAATACCGATGCCGCTATCCCGGATCTCAACGATGATCAAGCTGTCCTCACGCCAGCAGCGCGCGCCTATGCACCCTTCGTTCGGCGTGAACTTGATCGCGTTCTTGAGCACGTTCCAGAACACTTGTTGCAACCGTGCCGCGTCAACGTTGACGACGTGCGGGCCGCCTACGATTTCCGACCCGAAGTGCAGCCGCCGCGCGTCGATGTCCGGCTGGCACACCTCGATCGCGCGGCTCAAGATTGTGCAGACCCGTACCGGCTTACGATTCAGTTGCAGCTTGCCGCGCGCAATCCGCGTCACGTCGAGCAGATCATCTATCAGCCGCGCTTCCAATTCTGCGTTGCGCCGGATCACCTCGAGACCCTCGCGCATATCGGCGCTCACGCCGGGCCCCTGTCCCAGCAGTGTTGCCGCGGCCAGCACCGGCGTAAGCGGGTTCCGCAGCTCGTGCGAAAGCACCGCCAGGAAACGGTCCTTGGCCCGATTAGCCTGCTCCGCGGCGCTCGTGGCCGCATCGGCACTCGCCTTCGCCACGGTCAATTCGTCGGCCCGCTGCTCCAGTTCCGTAACCAGCCGCTTGCGTTCGAGTGCCATCGCGACCTGGTCGGACACGGTGCGCAACAAATCAAGTTCGTCGGGGTTGAAGTGAATCCGGCTCCGCGTGCCGAAGCCCAGCGTACCGACGAGCCGTCCGCGCGCCAGAAGCGGATGGCAGGCATAAGCGGTCAAGCCGAGCGATCGGATGAGGGCTGCCGCCGGATCGGTGGAGTTTTGCACGTCCTCGACCACGACGGCCCGGCGCTGCCGAGCCACAACTCCGCTGATCGACTCGGTGATGTCGGCCTGCTGCAGCCTCCGGACGGTGGCATCGTCGATGCCGCCCGAGGCTTGGAGGATGAGGCGCTCCTCATCTTCACTCACGAGGAACTTAAAGAACAACTCCATTCCCAGATGGGCGGACAGCTCCGGGAAAATGTCGCGCAGCGCTTCCTTGGGGCTGTCCTCCATTAACAGCCTGGTGGCCGTCTTCGACAGCAGTTGCAGGTTCTGCGCCCCGCGGTGTAACGCTTCCGCCGAGCGCTTCAAGTCGTTTATGTTGGTCGCCACGCCGAACCAGCGCACGATCTGCCCCGAGCTGTCGCGAATGGGGCGACCTTTGACGTTGAACCATTCGTACTGCCCGTCACGGCGGCGCACGCGGTATTCCACATCGTACGACCCCCGCTCCTCAACCGCCGCGCGCCAGGCGGCGTACGCCCCGGCCTGGTCGTCCGGGTGAAGCAGCTTGTTCCAGTTAGTGCCGACTTGTTGGCTCGTCGGAACCCCCGTGTAGTCCTCCCACTGCTGGCTGTGGTAGTCGCAATAGCCGTCCGGACGCGTCGTAAAGACCATGCCCGGAATGGACTCCAGCGTCTGGCGGTAAAATAACTCGCTTTCGCGCAGCTTCGCCTCGGCCTGCCGGCGTTCCGTAACATCGCGGGTGCTTTCGATCACCACGCCCGCTCGGCCGCTTTCGTCCGGCATCAGCACCATGCGCGACTCGACGATCACTTGACGTCCGTCGCGGGTCTGCTGCGTCAGCTCGCCCGACCACCGCCCGTCGCGCTCCAGCGCCGCAAAGCACGCCTCCAGGCCCCCGTCCACTTGCGTGCGCAGCAGTTCCTGCGGACTGCGGCCAATCGCCTCAGCCCGCGAAAAACCGTACAGCCGCGCCGCGCCGGAGTTCCAATACGTGATGGTTCCGTGCAGCGGCCAGGCCATGGCGGCATCGTAAGATTGCTCCAGCATCTGGGCCCGCTCGCGCACCGCGGCCTCCATTCTGCGGCGTTCATCTGCTTCCGCCGCCAGCCGCGCCACGCTCAACTTCTGACGCTCATTTGCCCGGTGGATGCCGCCGGCCAAGGCGCTGATCGCCACGCTACTGGCAACGAAAGCCGACCAGCGGAAAACCTCGGCGGCGTCGCTGCCCGCGAAGGATGAGTGCTCCGGAACGAACGCCCACCATCCGACCAAGCTGGTCAGGGCAGTCGTGAGCAACCCCGGGCCGACTCCGCCCCACCATGCCGCCGCCGCGACCGCCAGGCTGACGAGCATCCATGGCGCACCTTTGTCATCGAATAACGGACCGACAAGCCAGAGAGCGCCCAGAGCCAGCACGCCGAGAACCGCCGCTGTGGCATAGCGGGCCAGTTTCGAGCGGACGGCCCAGGAAGCTCCATTCGCCTTGTCACCTTCCCACAACACACGCTCAGCCAGCTTCTGATGCGTCGCGTCGGACGCAATCTTCACGTACGAGGGCGGCTTCCCGTCCTCGCCGGCTAGCGCCCCCACAGATTCGGCCGCGTAAAAACGCGTCCCGTC
>JAAYXS010000156.1 GCA_012515775.1 Phycisphaerae bacterium | reverse complement strand
GAGGCCGATCGCGTACGCTTGGCGAGCAGCCGGTTATCAGGCGTAGCCGTCGGCCGTGGCGGATAATCGCCAAGCGGCGAGAGCGTCTGGATAACCGCGTCCGACTAATTTTTCGTCTCTGTTTGCCGGAAAATCCGTATTGCGTGTCTGTAATTGCGCGACTACACTGCCGCCCAGTTTTAAGATGGGCGCCTCGATGGCTTCATACATCCATCCGACCGTTGATGTGGCCTAAGAAGTTGGATGGCCGTGCGGTGTGGAGGCGCACACCGTAACGGTCGGCAGGCCGGGTGATTCATGGCAGCCCGGTGTGCCGGGAATGAAGGAGATTCCATGCCAGAGCAAGCGCGGATCTTACGGGGAGTTGCGGTGCTATTGGTTCTGCTCGTGGTCGCGACCGCCGCGGCGCAGAATGAGACGCTCCGCAAAGTAAGTGAGCTGTTCCAACAGCAGGAGTACCTTGCGGCCCAAGAGGAGCTGAGCAAGGTCGACCGCGACCAGTTGGATCAGGCGGAGCAGGAGGAGTATGACCGTCTTTCAGAGCAGGTCGCAGCGGGCGTGGCCGGTTTCGAGCGCGCGGATCGAGATCTGGTGAAAGCCGGGGCGGCCTTCGATGAGGGCCGCTGGGACGCCGCGGATGCCCTGTACCGGGCCGTCCTCGCGAACGAGTTCGCCCGCGCTGAACAGAAGAGCCGGGCGGTTGAGCAGCTTAAGCGGATCGATGAACGCCGGAAGCTGGCGGAGGCGGCGGCGCCGGGCATCGTGGAAGTTCGCCCAGCGGAACCACCGCAGCCGGAGCTTGCGAGTCCGCCCGCGGAGCCGGTTGCTGAGCCGGAAGCGGTGCCTTCGGGGACTCCGGCAGCGCCGTTGCCCACGGGCACGGAAGTGCAGCCGGTACCGACGGGGACGGCGGCACAGCCGCTTCCGGCGGGAACGCCGGTAGAGCCGTTGCCGGCGGGAGCGCCGGTTCCGGTGGTTGAGCCGATTCCGATGGGGATTCCGGCGGGACCGCTGGCGCCGCGACGGGCCACGCCGCTGGAAGAGTTGCGGGCGCGGGACGAGTTGTTGTGGCAGCGTGCGGTAGCGTTGTCGCAGGAACTGGCGGCGCAGGCGCGCGAAGCCGCGGCTCGCAGCGACTTCAACGAAGCGCGGCGGTTGGCGGAAGCGGCGGCGGAGCGCATCGAAGCGGCGCGGAATTACGCCGAGCCGGTAGCCAAGTACATCGCGCAGCGTGAGTCGCTGGAGCACTTGCGGGCGGAGATTGCGCGGGCGGAGCAGTTTTACCTGACAGAGCAGGCGGAACGCGAGCGTCAGGAGATCGCAGCGCGGGTCTTGCAGCGCCGGGAGCAGATTGAAGCTTTGCGCTGCGAGAAGGTTCAGCAGCTTTTCAACACGGCCTGCCAGTTGCGCCGGCAGCAGCGATTCGCCGAGGCGGCGGAAGTGCTGCGGCAGGTGGTGCAGATTGATCCCACGAACGCCCAGGCGCGTTATCAGTTGGAGATAGTTGACGACTACGCCTCACTGATGATTCAGAAGGAGTGGCAGAAGACACTCGACATCCAGGCGCGGGATGCGCTCGTAAAGGCTCAAGAAGCGCTGATTCCGTGGGACGTGGAGGTGCTCTATCCGCGCAACTGGCTCGAGTTGACCGCCCGGCGCAGTCAGACGGGCGTGGGGATCGGCAGTCCCGAGGAGCGTGAGCTGCAGCGCCGGCTGGACGAGATTCTGCCGCAGTTCCAGTTTCAAGATGCCCCGCTGGGCGCGGTACTGGAACACATCCGGGAGGGGCGCGAGCTGAACATGGCGGTGGATTGGGCGGATCTGAACAGCAATGGTGTTGCGCCCGACCGTCCGATTTCACTCGGTCTGCGTGAGCTCCCGGTGCGCACCGTTTTGAAAGAAGTGCTGTCGCAGGCGGGCGGCGACATTCCGCTCTCCTACGCGGTTTCTGACGGGGTGCTGCGGGTGGCCACCAAGAGCAAGCTCGACCGCGAGAAGTCGGTGGTGGTTTACGACGTGCGCGACCTGCTGGTCAGCACGATGCGTCAGACCAACGCCGCCCGGCTGGATCCGGTATCGGCGGTCATGGCCGACAAGAGCAGCGGGCGGTCGCTGTACGACGCGCGTTTGTTCGGGTCTTCGGAGAGCGTGGCGTACGAGCCGCCGGCGGCGCCCCCCGAGGGCTCGGCGGACGCGACCATCAACCAGATCATGAGCATCATCCGGCAGACGGTGGCGCCGGATTCCTGGCACGAAAACGGCGGCGGCGGCGATGCTTCGATCCGCGAGCTGAACGGCCAGTTGATCGTGTATCAGACTTCCGGGGCCCAGGCCCAGGTTCGCGGTCTGCTGGAGCAATTGCGGGCGCAGCGCGCCATGCAGATTGCGATTGAAGCCCGCTTCCTGGATGTGGTGCAGAACTTCCTGGATGAGTTTGGCGTCGACCTGGACTTCGTGTTCAACTCCGGGGGCGCCGGGTACGATCGTGTATTCACCCCCCAGGGGCCGTTCTTCGATCCGTTTACCGGCGCGCCGGTGCTGATGCCGCGGCAGTTCTCGCGTATTGGCACCACGGCGGTCACGCCAGGCTTCGGGGAACAGACACCGCAGATCGGGGTCATACAGCCGTACGGGCGAGCTGCGTTCGTTCCTCCAGCCGGGAACCACGGCGGGAGCAGCGACCAGATGACGCCCATTGTGGTGCAGCAGAATTCGCTATCGCTGACAGATCCGGCGAACATGTCCACGCAGGTTCCCGGCTCGTTTGCCCAGGCGGGTTTTCAGCCCGCAATGCAAGTTTTCGGCTCGTTTCTGGACAACCTGCAAGTGGACTTCCTGATCCGCGCGACGCAGGCCAACAACCGCTCGTCCATCGTGCAGGCGCCGCGCATCGTGATGAATAACGCCTCCAGCACGAGCATTCAGATCGGGCGCAGCAGCCAGTACGTGCAAACGATTAACCCGATGGTGGCCGAAGGGGCGGCGTTGGCCCAGCCAGTGCTCGGGGACGCCCAAAGCGGGTCGGTTATGGGGTTGTTCGCGGTCATCAGCCACGATCGGCGTTACGTGCAGGTGACGGTCAACCAATTAGGCCAGTTTGACCTGCCCACGTTTACTACGTTCGAGACCACGCGGGCCAGCGGAAACTCGCCGTCGGTTTCGACGCAGTTGCGCGACCAGGGCTTTGCCCAGGTCTATACGCAAGTTTCGATTCCGGACGGCGGCACGGTTCTGCTGGGCGGGTTGAAACAAGTGGGCGAGGTCGAAATCGAGGCCGGGGTGCCGATTTTGAGCAAGGTGCCGGTCATGAACCGCTTCTTCACCAACCGTAGCACGGTGAAGGACACGCGCACCCTGCTGATCTTGATGAAAGCCAAGATCATCATTCAGGACGAGGCCGAAGAAGAGGCGTTCCCGGCCTTCAGCGCCGCTAGCCCGGATTGAGGAACTGGCGCCGTTGTTGTGCAGAAACTCGGATCAGCGCCCGCCGCTCACCCGCGACGGGCGCTGCTGTTTGCGCGATCCGGTAGCGCGTGGCTCCGGTGTTGCTTCGCGTGAGCGTGGCTCAGCCGTGTGCGGCCTGTTGCTGGTGCTGGGCGTGCTCAGTGTCGCGTTCGCAGGATCGGGGGGCCAAAGGCACGCCGCGGAGACCGGCCTGTCGGCGAGCCGCGACTCGGCAGGCGCCTCCTCCTCCCGAGCCGCCGGTCCCGTGCCGCTGGCGCCTGGGGTAAGCATCGATTGGGGCCAGCCGGCCGTGCTCGTGGATGCGCAGGTTGTGCTGCTGCATGGGCCGCTCGAGTTTTTCGCCTGCGGTCCCGGCAAGGAGCACGAGAGCATTTTGCGACTGAACGCATCCGCCACGCACATTTACATGGCGCTGGGTCTGATCGGTCTGAACCCCGGCCATCCGCCGGTGTGGGACAATGCCATCGGCGACTACGGACGTCCGACGGGCGATCTGCTCGACATCACGTGTGAATGGGAAGAGGGTGGCCAGAGCCGGAGCGCCGATGCCTTTGAGTGGCTGCGCGAGATTGAGTTTTCGCGCCGCCCCATTTCGCGGCCGTGGGTTTTCGCGGGCTCGTTGCGGCTGGCCGACGGCACGCTGGCGGCTGAGAAGAGCGGGGCCGTTTTCGCGGTGGTGGATTTTCCCGAAGGCCTGGTGGGTCTGACGGGCCGGCACTCCTCCTCAAACCGGGAACTGTGGCTTGAGGCGGCAACCGACCGTATTCCGCCGCTTGGCACGCCGGTGCGTTTGGTTCTGCGTCCGGCGCGGCCGCGGGAGTACCAGGTGGAAGTGGATTTTCGGGGGGAGGTGTTCGTGGAAGGACGCTATGTAACCCCGGCGCATTTGGCGGATTTGTTGCTGCTGGCGCGGCAAATCGAGCCGGGTCGATTGCAATCTTTGAATTTGATTGGGGTGCTGCGGGCGGACCAGGAGCGGCTGCGGCGCGAACTGGCAGCCGCCGGCTGTGGGGAAGACGTTGTGCGATTTCAGTCACTGCCGCGGCGGCCGGCGGGCACAACGGAGCCGGGCGGGGGCTGAATCACTCGGGTTGATTGGCGTTTGGCGTCCGGCCGCGACCGGGGCGCTTGCCACGGCTCCTGGCGAGCTTGAGCAGGTTCTGGACGCGTTCCAGCAGTTGGACCTTGCTGACGGGCTTGCAAAGGAAGTCCTCGGCGCCGCACTCGCGGGCGCGCTCGATGTCGCCGAATTCATTGAGTGCAGTGATTATAATGATCGGAATGTCGCGATAACGCGGATCGTCTTTTAACAGACGGCAAACCTCGAAGCCGCTGCGCTTGGGCATCATGATGTCGAGCAGTATCAAATCGGGGTGCTCGCGTTGAGCGGCCTCAAGCGCGGCTTGTCCATCCGTGCTCAAGACGATCTGGGCAGCGAGCGGTTCGAGGTATGCTTCCAGCAACTCGAGGATTTGAGGATTGTCATCCGCGATCAGGATTTTGGCCACGTTGCGCGCTCCATAACTCCGCGGCGTTCGTGCTCGCGCCGCGCTTAGGGCAGCGGAGCCGCTTGTCGGAAACCTGGGCCGTCAATATACTGCAACGTTGCTTTTTCGCCACCCGGACCGTCAGCGGCTCATGGAGCGGTCTGATCTTCCGGGGGCATCCAAGGGAGTTTTTGCATGCACGCTCCGTCGCGCAGCAATAGCCGGCTTACCGCGGTGATCGCGCTGGTTCTAATGGTCGGTTTGACAAGTGGCTTGGTCAGTTGCGGTTCAGGGGGAACAGGCTGGGAATCGGTATCCGGGCCGTATCCACGGGTAGGCGGCTCTTCAGGGGGTACGGATACTGGGCCCGCTACCACTGGCACGATTTCCGGCGGGGCGCAGGGCGCGAGTAGCCGGTCGTCCGGCGACCCGTGTTCCGAGACACCGAACCGGAAATTTGTGACCATTTCGATGCGCAATTTTGCGCGTGACTACATTCACTATTTTTTCATTGCGATCGCTTTCGTGGATGTGGATGAGACGGACAGCTCCGTGTTTCTGCCGGGGCTTGACAACCGCGCGTTTCCAAATGGCGCGGTTTGCCCGGACGACATCGGGCTTTACACGCAGCAGGGCTATCAGTTCATCGCGGCAGGCGACGTACGAGAGGTCGGCGATTACTGCATTTCTGGGCCGGCGCTTTATTATTTTCACAAAAACGGCAACTTCCGCGTCGCGGCCGGAACGAGTGATTCCGGGTTGGGTTCGGGTATCGCGCCCGCGCAGGGGCAGTTGCCTTCGTTCGACAACTTTTTCACCAGCGCCGGCGCCCAGCTTCCGGTGCCCGACGTGATCATCTTCCACAATCCCGGTGCCGGCAGTGGGGCGACATTGAAGATCAGTGCCCCGGTTCCTCAGCCATGCTCGGTCGCGGGCGTTCTGGGCACAGTCAGCGGCGCTCCCCCATGCAGCCGCGACTCGTTCTATTACGTTTCCTTTGATGACGCCATGGTTGGCGCACGCTCTCTGGGTATTGGCTCGGGGCGGCGTGTACCTTCGGATATTCAAGGTACCGGCTGCCAGTGTGCCGGCAGCTCGGAAGCGTTTCAGGTTTTGGCCCCGTCGGGGGCGCGAGCGTCTTCGGCCCAATGCAACGAGTTTTTCCGCGGCGGGCGAATCGATTACGCGTTCTTCGAGGACGACGCGACCCCGGCTTTCCCGCAACTTGTGTGGCGGGTCACAGATTCGATCGGCGGCGTAGCCCACGAATTCCACGAGCTCTCCCCTCTGGCCGGCAGCAATTAGACTGGCGGCAGTTAGATAAGGCCAGCTCCGCGCGGCGGGCGCCGATTTTGGCGTGTACCGCCGGCGGGTCCTGACTGGTGGGCGGGTCAGGTTAACAGACTACTTACTGGGCGGCAGCGGCCGGAGCTGATCGGGCTCACGACTGTGGTTCGGGCGGTGCGGCCAGCGGGAAACCGTGCTGCTCGAGAAACTGGCGGGCGGTATCCTGGTTGCGGCGCACATCGGCGGGGTTTGGATCGCTCGGATTCTGCAAGCTGACCACTCGTCTGAAGAATTCGACGGCGCGCTCGGTCTGGTGGGTGGCCCAGTAGAGGCCGGCCAGGTTCAACAGGTGACTGGTGTTGCTCTCCAGCCGTGCACGAATCTCTTCCGTCTGATAAGCTGCGACGGGTTCAATTACTTGCAGAGTCAAATGATACCCGAGTTCCCAGTTTAGCTTGGCGATCTCCTCCTGCGCGGTCGCGATCTCGCCGAGGACGCGGACGGCGTCGGCCTCTTTGCCGCTTTCGAGCTGCTCAGATGGCCGGCCGCGCGCGTCGCGCTTGCACATGAGAGCGTAACAAGCGCCAAGGCACTTGATCTTGGTCTGGTAGGCTACGATGAGCTGTTCCAGGTTTGCCCGGTTGGACAGATCAACAGCGCGTGCCTGAAGTGCGGATTCGACCAGAGCCCGGGCGCGCTCGAGCGCCTTTTCGACTTGCTCGTTCTCCAGATACATCTCAATCAGGGTGGATAAGGAGGCCACGTTGGTGGGGTCCACGCTGACCGCCTCTTCGGCGGTGCTCACGGCCCTGACGCGCTTTCCTTCGGCGGCCAGGGAGCTTGCCAGGAGGCGCAGCGTTTCTGCGCGGCTTTGGGGCGGGGCTACCCTGGCAGCCGTTTCCAGGTAGCCGGTGGCCTGGCGCGGGTAGCGCGAATCGAGGTAATGGCGTCCCAAGCCGAGGTTGGCGCGGTAATTGGCGGGCTCTTTTTCCAGTACTTGCTTGAAGGTCTTGCGACCCCGGTCAAAGTCACGGTTGTGGATCAGCAATTCCGCCAAAACGACCAAAACTTCAGGGTTTTCCGGGTCAGCCTTTAGCAGGCCTTCCAAGTCACGCAGCGCTTCAAGTGAGTACTCGGATACTTCGGCTGACCTACCGGCCCGCAGCAGTTCCGGGATTCTGGAAACGAAGAGGTCCGCGCGTCTGAGCACGTCTTGTGCCGTCGGGGCACGCGCGGGCTGCGAAGCCGCGGGTGCCTGGGCCGGGTCTTGCGCGTAGCCCGAGCAAGCGAACAGGGCCAATCCGAGAACTGCGGCCGTCAATCGAAACATTCATTGCTCCTCACAACGGTCGCAAAGGCGGCCGTCGCTTGTGAAGATTGGGCGGTCGGGAACCCGCCCTCATTATCGGGCACCTCCGCGGGCCCCGTAAAGTGGCTGGGGCACATAGATTACACCGGCTTCGCGGGGTGGTTCGAGCCCGGCTGCGGGTTCGGAGTGTCGCTTTTCGCCCGCTCCAGCAAAGCCAGGCGCAACAGGTTCAGCGCGCATCGCGCGGCGCGCTCGCGAATTACTTCGCGTGGCGTGTGCTCGCCCAGGCGAAACTCGCTGACCTGGACCTCCGTGGGCGTTTTCAAGCCGAGGTACACGAGCCCCACCGGCTTGCAGGCAGACCCGCCGGCCGGACCGGCGATGCCGGTGATTGAGATCGCCCAATCGCTGGCCAGTGCCGCGGCGGCCCCCTCGGCCATGGCCCGCGCTACCCGTTCGCTGACCGCGCCGTGCGAGCGCAGTGTTTCCTGCGAAACCCCCAGCAGGCGCGTTTTGACGGCGTCGGCATAACTGAGAATGCCTCCCAGGAAGTAGCGGCTGCTGCCCGGAACTTCCGTGAGCAGCTTACCCAACAATCCGCCGGTACAAGATTCGGCGACGGCAACCGTCTGGTTGGCGGCAACAAGTAATTCGCCGACGGCGGATTGCAGCGTCTCGTCGCCGCGTCCGTAGATGATCGGGCCCAGCCGTGCGCGGAGTTCTCGCTCCGCCTCGTCCAGCATACTTTCCGCCGTGGGCGGGTCGGCGGCGCGGGCATCGATGCGCAGCGTAATCACGCCGAGGCCGGCGCGGGTGCCGACGATCGGGTTGCGGCCGGGGGCCATCAGGTCGCGGATGCTCTGGCCGATGTCGGCTTCGCCGCGTCCGAAGCAGTGCAAGTTTCGGCTGAGCAGCACGCGGCTTGAGGCAAGGGCGGCGAGTTCGGGCAACACTTCGCGCTCGAACATGGCCCGCATCTCAAACGGCACACCGGGCATGGCGAAACACGGTGTGCCCTGCAGCTCTATGCCGATGCCCGGCGCGGTTCCGCAGAGATTGGGCAGGGCCCGTGCGCCGCGCGGGATCATGGCTTGCACTTCGTTGGCGGGAGGCATTTCGCGGCCGCGCTCAGCGAAGAACGCGCGGATGCTCTCGAGGCTGGGCGGATCGATGGTCAGGGGCACGCCCGCGACTTCGGCCAGCGCAGCACGAGTGAGGTCATCTTCGGTCGGGCCGAGGCCGCCGGTTAGCAGGATCAAATCCCCTGCCGCGGCGGCTTCGCGCAGGGCATTCGCCAGGAGGGCGGCTCTGTCGGGCACCGTCACGATGCGCTCGGTCTCGATTCCCACGCTCGCCAGTTTCTCGGCGAGCCAGGCGGAGTTGGTGTCGGCGCAATGGCCGATTATCAGTTCGGTTCCGCAGGCGAGAATCCAGGCGTGTTGGATGTTGCGGGCACGCTTCATTGCTTTCCGTTCCCGGGCAAGCGTAAGAGGAGCGCTACGATACCAGGGAGGCCGATGTATGCCAAACGTTTCTGCGTTCATCACGAGTCCGCGTTATCGACCGGTTGAAGAACTGGTCGTGGGCGACACGGTCTTGCCGGGCCGGTTCGGAGACGTGGGACAGGAGTACCGCGCGGCGCGGGAAGGCGTGGCGTTGTTCGACCGCGGTGACCGTGGTTTGTTGGTTCTGACGGGCGCGGACCGCACGAGCTGGCTTCAGAACCTGGTCACTAATGATGTGGCGGGACTAGGCGAGAATGCGGGTACGTACGCGTTTGCGACAGACGTGAAAGGCCGGGTGGTGTTCGATCTCAATGTTCTCGCGCTTCGGGA
Organism: Phycisphaerae bacterium; assembly: GCA_012515775.1. Classification (GTDB taxonomy): domain Bacteria; phylum Planctomycetota; class Phycisphaerae; order UBA1845; family Fen-1342; genus JAAYXS01. Next base: position 147 of record JAAYXS010000156.1, on the reverse strand, counting down.
CGCGCTCTGGCTGGATATTGATCGAGCTTTGATCCCGCGCGCCTTGGCGCACCTGGAGCGCTTTTTGATCAGCGAGGATGTGCGCATGCGCGACGCCTCCGCGGAATTCTCCCGATTGGGCTGGTCGGGCCCGGGCGCGAGCGGAAT
>JAAYXS010000842.1 GCA_012515775.1 Phycisphaerae bacterium | reverse complement strand
CGGGTATCTCCTTAACGCCCATGATGACCCGGCAGTCGGAGAGATCATCGACAACGGCCGCACCGCAAGAACGATATTCATCGTCCTTTATGGCGCGAATTGGAGAAGTCTGAACGCGGAAGTCGATGCCGTGCTCCTCGTGCAGCCAGCGGATGTCGTTAGGTACCAGCGGGACCCGCCCCTCCCACTCGCTTTTGTCTTCGCGTCGAATTCCGATCATCAAGGTCGTAGCTCCTTCCTGTCCCGGCGCGGGGTCCCGCGCCGCTGCTGTCGGCGCAGAGCCGCTCGCTCGCGGCGAGCCCCTCATCGTAGGGCACAGTCGTTCCGGCAACAAGGTGGCGGCTTTGCTCGCGTCTCACGCGCCGCACCTTCCCACATTCCCACCTTCCCACATTCCCGGGGTCACACGTGGGAAAGTGGGAAGGTGGGAATGTCCACCCGGACGTATCGAGGTGTCTTGAACAAGTCGGACCGCGCAAAAAAGAAACCGAGGGTCCGTGAAGAACGGACCCTCAGCTCGTCAATTCATGGTCAGAATGAAGCTTACGGCTTCGGCTCGGGCTTCGGAGCAGGAGCGGGCTTCGGAGCAGGAGCGGGCTTCGGGGCCGGTTCGGCCTTGGCGCCTTTCTCCTCGAGAACCTGGTCAATCCGGTGAATGACACCATTCTTGGCCATGATCTCGGTCTTGACGACGTTCGCGCCGTTGACCGTCAGCTTGCCGTCCTTCTCAGTGATCGTCAGCGTCTCGCCGGCCATGCTCTTGAGCGGGGCCTTCTGATTCTTCAGTTGGGCGGTCGTCATTTTGCCCTTGACGATGTAGCTCTCGACGACCTTCTTCAGCTCGGACTTCTGCTCGGGCTTGAGCAGGTTCAGCACCCACATATTGCCCTTCTTGCTGATGGCATCATTGGTCGGCGCGAACATGGTAAACTCACCACCCTTGAGATCGATGCCCGAAGCGGCGAACAGGCGCTCGAACTGCTTGAACTCCGGGTTGGTCTTCAGCGTCTCGGCGATGTCCTTGACATCATCCTTGGGCTCTTCCTTCTTGGGCGGTTCCACCTTCTTCGGCTCAGGCTTCGTTGGCTCGGGCTGCTTCTCCTGGGCCAGCGAAACGTTCGCCCAGCCGAGCAGACCCAGAATCACCGGGATCGACCAAGCAACCACTGACCTCTTACTAAGCATCTGAACGTTCTCCTTCTTCTGAATCCCCGGTCGGTACGGCGCGGTAGCATTCCCAACGCAGAAATGCTACCCCGACGGTTTTCGACCACATCGAAGCAACACAACCTATCACGCGGCAATGCTTTTGCAAGGATTTTTCGTTCTCGGCACGCGCCATAGCAAAACACATGCCACGATTCCGCACTTCTGCCCTTGAGCGCCTCCGGTCAAATAGCTTAGTCTATGCGCTGGCCGTTAGTGCCTGTGGCTTAAAGGTTTACGCTTATTTAACGCGCAAGGACTTACTCCGTGGATGCCCAATTGCGACATATACTCTGGACGAATGACCATTTGCGACTATTCTGCTCGCTTCTGTTGTGGTTTACAATTCCTTACGTTTCAACCGGCTGCTTCAGCCCGCACCCCACGCACTTAGATCGCCTCATTATAGGTGAAGTCATGCAGAACTCAGAGCTGACACAGAACCTGCGCGCTTTGTGTCTGCCCGGAGGCCGGTTGTCTGGAACCGACAATGCGTTCATTGCCGAGCGCTATGTGCTCGACAAAGCACGGGAGTACGGATTGCGCAACGGGCACTTGGAGGCGTTTGCCATGCCGTGCTGGCGTGCCACTTACACGCGCGTCGTGCGGCTGGCCGACCAGGAGATCCCCTGCGAGGGCGCGCTTGCCTTATGTAACACAATGTCTACTCCGCCTGGCGGCATTAGCGCGCCAGTCCTGGATGTTGGCGATGGCAACCAGGAAGATTTCGACCTGCTGAATGGTGAGCTGAAGGGCCGGTTCGCGCTGGTTCGTGACGGCGGCCGCAACCGCCGCTCCGAAAAAATGGACCGGGCATTGGAGCACGGCGCGGCCGGGCTGGTAGTAATCAGCGTCGCCGACCGCGCCCCCGTAATCGGTACCGCCCATCATACGCCCCGCCCCGAGCCCGCCGTGATCATTAGTCATGAAGACGGGCAGACCATCGCGCAGGCATTGGCGGCCGGTGAGACCGTCCAGCTCAACATCCAGATCAGCAGCGAATCCTGGGACGGCGAACCGCACAACGCCATCGCGGAAATCCCCGGGCATGGCCCGCACCGCGACGAAATGATTCTCGTCTGCGCACACCTCGATAGCTGGCATCTGGCCGAAGGTGCCATTGACAACGGCAACGGCTCGGCCGTCATCCTCGAATGTGCCCGTGCCCTGCGGGCAGTTGACTGGCGCCCGCGCCGCACGGTGCGCTTCATCTGGTTCATGGCCGAAGAGCAGGATCTGCGCGGCAGCCGTGCGTATGTGGCCGCTCATCAGGATGAGTTAGACCGGATCGTCGCGATGATCAATATAGACATGCCCGGCTCGCCGCGCGCACTGTGGACTTCCGGCTCGCCGCAATTTGTAGAACGGCTTCAGCAGTTCCGGCGCGGCATGGCAGGTTACGTGCTTAACGAGGAAATCGGCAGACTATCCGGGACCTGGAGCGATCATGCGCCATTCGTCGAGGCCGGCGTGTGCGGCGTGACGCTTGGGGGCGAACTGGGTCCGGGTGGCCGGAGCTACCATACCGCAAATGACAAGTTCGAGTGCGTCGATCAGCGCGCCACGATCGAGTCGGCCGCGGTACTGGCGGTGCTGGTGCGGCAACTGGCCGACGATTTGTCACTCAAGCCCGGCAGATGTCTGCCGGACGAGCCTCCAGCAAGCGCACTAACTCCGGCGTCGGCAACTCAATCAGCACGCCTCGCCGGCCGCCATTAACGATTATGGAGTCGAGTGCCAGCAGAGATTCCTCGATCACCACGGGCAGTCTGCGGCGCATTGCAAATGGCGAAATCCCGCCCACTTTGTAGCCGGTGACCTTTTCGGCCTCGTCCTGCTCGGCGAGGTCGGCCCGCGGCGCGCCCACCGCGGCCGCCATCAGGCGCGTATCGAAGCGCTGATCGCCTGGAACGATCGCGACCCAGTAGGCGTTGCCGCTCGTCTTCACGATCAGCGTCTTGCAGACCAT